>JBOHWA010000054.1:0-4256 GCA_050735855.1 Binatia bacterium | reverse complement strand
GGCGGGCCGCCCGCGCTCCCAGGCGTTGTCGCGCCGCGGATGGCGCCGCTACGGCTGGATCGTGGCGAAGAAGGCGCGGATGCGTTTCGCGTTGGCGCCCATGTCGCCCTGCCCGTCGCGCGATTTGGAGCGCATCTGGACCACGCTGCCGGCGCCGTCGGGGCGGACTTCGATGACGAAGTCGTCCTTGAAGTGGAACAGCCGGCTGGTCTCGTAGCCTTCGACGATGTGGGCGGCGCTGTCGTTGCGCAGGATGTACCAGCCCGGCATCTTCTGCGCCGCCGCGAGCACGGTGGCGAACGCCTGGTCGGGCGGCAGCGGCAGCGCCAGCGGGGCGATCTCGCCGTAGCCGTCGCGCTGTTGGGCGGCGAAGGCCTCGCCCGGATATGACATGTCGCGGCCGGCGTTGTCGGGCAGCGTCGTGGCGGCGGAGAAGGCGGGCGGGTTGGCCGTGTCGGTGGTGATGTCGTTGATGCGCGGCGCCGAGGTGCCGGCGCCGTTGGCGACGTACACCGCCAGGATGACAATCAGTGCCGGCAGCATGCCGCCGCCGGTGTGACCGCGGCTGCCGGCGGGGCCGAGCAGCAGCGCGATGACACCGAGCACCAGGCAGAGCACGCCGCTCAGCACGCCGCCGACGCCGAAGATGGCGAAGCCGACGATGGGTTTGACCAGCTCGAAGTAGGCGAGCGTCGGCCCAAGAATGGCGGCAGCCAGGCTGAGGCGTCCGAGCCAGGTGCTGACGGTGCCGAGGCGGGAGGTAGGGTTGGCAGTCATCACATTCGCCCTCTGGAGCTCTGGGACCTAGGGAACCTCGCCGACCGACGACGACAGGCAGAGCAACCGTCCCTTGGTCAGATGGAGGCTCTCGGTGTCAAGCGGGTTGTCGACCGCGACATCGCGGGCCGTGAACGACGGCGCGCCGGGGGCGTCCTTGATCTTGTAGCACGCCAGGGCCGCCCGGGCGGCGAGCACCCCACCGCCGTCGAGGTCGGCGGCGGCGCAGACCAGCAGCGGCTTGAGCAAGCGGCTGGTCTTCGACTCGAAGGCGTCGGCGATCGGCAGATCGGTGCGCGCGAACGTCCCCCCATCGAGCTTGGCCTTGTAGCAGGTATAGTGATCGAGGTTGAGCGCCGACGCCTGCCCGTCGAGCTCCGACGGCGCGCACAGGCTGGCCGGCTTGGTGAGCCGCATCGAAGTGACGCCGAAGCGGTTGGCGACGGTGACCTGGCGCGCCGCGAAGGCGGGCGCGCCGGCCGGCTTCTTCAGCTTGTAACAGGTCAGATGGGCGGTCGGATCGAGCACCGCGCGACCGGCGTCGGCGGGGTTGCACAGCAGCGTCGGCTTGATCGTATCGCGCGCGGCGTCGAGGAACGGATCGTCGATGGCGACCGTCGGGCGCGCGAACAGCATCTTGTCGAGCGCCTTGGCGGCGTAGCACTTGAAATCGTCGCGCGGCACGATCAGGCAGCGATCGCTGCAGGCGTCGGCGGCGATCGCGTTGCCATCGTCGCACTCCTCGCCGGCATCGAGCACGCCGTTGCCGCACAGCAGCGGGTCGCCGGGCTCGAACACCAGCGTCGCGCCGGCGGCGACGGTGGCGAACCTGGCCGTCGCGCGGCCGCCGAGCGCGTAGAGCCAGCCGCAGGTGCCGATCGGATCGTCGAAGGCGGCCTGGTCGGCGCACTCGGCGAGCGGCGTCGCGTCGCGCGTCACGCTGGCCGGGCGGAAGTTGGTCTTCACCCGCAGGCGGTAGCTGCGCGTCGCCGCGCCGGTCGTCACCGTCGTCGTGGCACTCTCGTCATAGGCGCCGAGCTTGCTGCTGCTGAACGTCGTCGTGACGGTGCCGCGCGCCTCGCGCAGGTCGTAGCTCGAGCTCTGGTGCGGGTAGACGTCGAGCGTCAGGGTGCCGTCGGAGCCGGCGCTGCCGTGGCCGGTGACGCCGTTGACCACCTCCATCGGGATGATGGCGCCGAGGCGGACGTAGAGCGGCAGGCGGCCGAGCGGCGCGTCGACGGCGGTCAGGGTCAGCGGGCCGGTGAGCAGCTGGCTGTCGTTCCAGTAGTCGGTCCACGCGGCGGCCGGCAGGTAGACGTCGCGCGTGCGCGCGCCGTTCTGCCACAGCGGCGCGGCCAGCAGCCACGGGCCGTAGAGGTACTGGTCCCACAGATCGCCGACCGCCGGGTCGTCCGGATACTCGAAGACCAGCGGCGTGGCGATCGGGTGGCCGGTGGCGTTGGCGCGGATGCCCTCGCTGTAGGCGTAGGGCACCAGCTCGTGGTGCAGCCAGGTGTAGTAGCGGTAGATGTCGATCATCTCGGCATCGACCGTCGGCGCGGTCGGCATCGCCCACGGCGCGTGCGGGCCGTTGATCGCGTCGCCGATGCGCAGGCCGCCGCCGATCTCCATCACCGGGGTGAAGGCGCTGAACTGCAGCCAGCGGGCGAACACGTCGCGCTGCTTGAACTGATAGTACCCGCCGGTGTCGGTGCCCCAGTTGGGAAAGCCCATGAAGGCCAGGCGCTGCAATGAGATCAGCGCGCTGCGCAGGCCGAGGTCGGTGCCGGCGCCGGTGCCGAAGAAGTTGGCGCCGGTGATGTCGCCGCCCCAGTACAGGCCGTAGGCCTGGCTGCCGGCGTAGCCCGGGCGGGTCTTGGTGATCCAGTCGTCGGGCCGCGCCGCCTGCAGCGCGTCGTGGTAGGTCTTCACGTACAGCCGCGGGTAGTCGTTGTGCAGCTGCAGGCCGTTGCGGCCGTCGAAGTAGATGTCGGTGGCGAGCGACGGAACCGTCTCGTCGCCGCGGTCGAGCTTGAAGCCGGCGATGTCCATGCCGGTGACGAAGGCGGCGATCTTGCCCTGCCACCAGGCGACCGCTGCCGGGTTGGTGAAGTCGATGTGCGCCGGCTCGTTCGGCGCCAGGTAGCCGTTCAGCGCGGCGTCGTAGGCGTTGTCGAGCGGATCGGCCGGGTTGCCGCAGGCCCACGGCGCGTTGAAGACCACCGTGCGCGTGCCGCGCGCGGCGAGCGCGGCGATCATCTGCGGCGCGTTGGGAAAGCGCACCGGATCGAAGGCGAAGCGGGCGAAGCCGCCGCCCGGGCAGCTGCCGGCGACGCCGCTGCTCCACGGGCGGTCGAAGTTGTACCAACCGGGGCTGGGGAAGCCGAGCGACTCGTACATCATCACGTCTTCGACCAGCGCCGCGTTCATCGGCACGCCGTCGAGCACGGTGGTCGGGCCGCTGGCGTGCTCGTCGCGCCAGCGCATGTGTTTGTAGGCCCAGCGCGGCGGCAGCCAGGGGCGGCCGGTGAGCGCGGTGTACTGGTCGAGGATCGCGGCGTGGCCCGGGCCGCGGAACAGGTGCCAGCGGAAGACCTGCGCGCTGGGCTCGAAGTTGAAGCGGATGGCGAGGCGATCGGGCTGCGCGTTGGCGACGTCGACGCTGCCCTGCATCGGCCCGTCGACGAACAGGCCGTAGCCGCGCGAGCTGTGCAGGAAGGGCGTGTAGATGGCGATCGTCGCCGCCACCGAGATCGGCACCAGTTCGCCGCGCCGGTCGAGGCCGCCGACCGCCTGCGGGCTGAGTTCGCTGGCCGAGCCGAGCAGGCCGTCGGAGACGATGCGCTCGGTGAGCCCGTAGTAGCGCTCGCCGAGCGGGGCGACGAAGGTGTCGCGCGCCTCGGTGACGGTGGCGGGGGTGGAGGGCGCCAGATCGACGAAGAAGGCCGCGTCGTTGCGGAACTCGATGCTGACTGCCGCGTTGAGCCCCTCGCTGGTCTCGACGTCGAAGCTGACGCGATCGCCGCTGCGCAGGGGCGCGGCGGTGGTCTGGGTGACCAGGTATTGCGTCGGCCCGCGCCAGTAGGCGAGCGCGCCCTGTGCGACGCCCGGCGCCTCGGCGAGCAACGTGCCGCCGGCGTCGTCGACCGTGATGGCGAACGGGCTCTTCTGCACGGTCACCGTCAGCTCGGGCGTGACCAGCGTGACGGTCGCGCCCAGATCGGTGTCGACCAGGGTCGTCGCCGGCGCGCCGGTGGCAGCGAGCAGCGCCGCGGCCGTGAGCAGCGCGCGGAGCGCATATCGCCTGTCGCGTATCGTGCGGCGACGCTGAGCGGAGCAGCGGGCGACGAGGGATTCGCGCAACACCATTCGCAACCGTTAGGCGGCGGCGAAACGCGAAGTCAATCGCCGCCGTTGACAGGGCATTCGGTTCGCGACCAACCGGCGGTGGAGGGCGCCGGGCCCTCGGCGCCGGGGGC
>JBOHWA010000053.1:0-8201 GCA_050735855.1 Binatia bacterium | reverse complement strand
CCCGAGCCCTTGCGGGCTGCCGGTTTTCAAGTGCGCCGGAGTGGGTGTTGCCGCGTCCCTCGTCGTGCCGCGATGTCACGAAAACACGGAGCTGGCCGTACCGACCGTCCCCTCGAGTCCCTCGGCGAACCACTCTGTCCCCTCGCGTTGATTTGCAAAATATTGGCAACGAGACGTCGCCTTCATCGTCGTCGGGATCGGCGCCGGACCACGCCATCGAGGTATGTGCGGGGCGTCACGATCTCGAGGCGCTTCAGCCCTGGAATTCCGGCAACGGCAACTCGGAGGTCCAGCAGATCGCGATCTCCCGTGATCAGGTGGTGCGCCCGTGCAGTGAGGCAGCACTCCAGCACCATGTCGTCCTTTCGATCACGACAGAGTCGTACGACCCGCTCCGGAACCATCAAGCGAGCGTCTGATACGAACGCTGCGATGCCGGCGACCAGACTTCTGAACTGTTCGCCGGTGATTTTTCGCGCCGCAAGGAGCGCCTGGGGAACGGCGCGGTATTCGGCGAGCAGATCAGGTGAGACGCAGACCTCTGCTGCGCGGAGCACCGCCACCAGCGTCTGCTGCGGCACCCCGCCAAACGCGAAAGCGGAGACGACGACTCCGGTATCAACGACGACGCGCGACCTTCGCGCCACGCGCCGCGACACGCTTCCTCCGTACCTTGAGTACAGCTTCCTTGAGCTCGCCTACGGTCAGCGTGGTGCCGCGGAACGCTTCGCGAGCGACGCAAAAGGCAGCCTCCAGCCGCTGTTCCGGAGAAAGCGCTGCGAGGATGTACTCCTCGGGGGTGATCTTCTCGGCGCCCACCTTCACGCAGTGACCCTCTGACTTCCTGCTAACAGATCGCTCGCCGGGGGCACAACGGGACATGGCGGCACCTCGGCGATTGAACGCGCGCGGCCGAGCCGCCCCTCGAACGGCTCCTGCCTCCAGCCGAGGAAAGAACGGAGGGGGAGGGATTCGAACCCCCGAGCCCTTGCGGGCTGCCGGTTTTCAAGTGCGCCGGGGTGGGTGCCCTGACGTGCCTCGCCATCCCCCGGTGTCTGGAAATCCGTGGCCAGTGACCCGGCGCGGTGCCTCGGCGTCCCTCGTCATGACACCGTGTGCCGCGGCGTTGATTTGCAAAATATTGGCAACTATCGGGCTACGCAGCGCGCGTGCCGATCCCCTCGAACCCCACGGACAGTCGCCCACCGAGGGCGCGGGCGATACGGTCCAGCAGGTCCAGCGACGGGGTGAACGCTGAACCGCCCTCGATCCGGGCGACGACCGCCTGCGTCGTCTTCGCCCGAGTCGCGAGCTGTGTCTGCGTCAGGCCAGCCTGTGTGCGGGCGCGCTTCACCATCACCGCGATCGTCGCCCGAACGACGCTGGCATCGATCCGAGCGCGCAGGCGGGGATCGGCCGCGACCCTGCGATGGACATCCGCCAGCGCGTTACCACCAATGTGCGGATTGCGAGCCTTCGGCTTCTTCATCGGAACCCTCCCAGAACTTCCCTCGCCCGGCGAACGGCGAGATCGAGATCGCCGCGAGCCGTTCGCTGTCCCTGCTTCTTGAAGGCATGCAGCAGCACCATCTCCGGTCCGCGAACAATGACGTACGCCACCCGGTGACGCCCCACCCGAATCTCCCAGAGCTTGCCGTCGAGTTGGCGCAGCGACATCGGCGCGTCGAGACCGAACAGCCCGAGCAACGTCAGGGCCTCGTCCCAGTCATTCCGCTCGCGAGTCGGCAGCGCGGCGAGGTACTCGCGGACCGGCTCGTCTCCTCTGGCGGAGCGGTAATACCGGATGCGCACAGAAGTGCTTATGCCTTATCGGGCATATGCCTGCAACGTCGTCTCTGGACGCCGCTCCCGGCGAGATCAGCGCGATTTGAGAACGGAGGGGGAGGGATTCGAACCCCCGAGCCCTTGCGGGCTGCCGGTTTTCAAGACCGGTGCCTTCAGCCACTCGGCCACCCCTCCGGACACGGCGCGACGCAGGTTAGCTTGGCGGGTCGAGGATTGGGAGTCCAGACGTGGCGGGTGCCGCCTGCGCACCACGGCAGGTCAACCTCGGCTGCGCGGCGCGGTGGGTTTCGCAGAGCGGGAGCGAGCTCCCGCACTCCAGATTGGTTCGCCCATGCGGCGTGTGATACGCGACAGCGCCTCGGGAGGGGTGGCGATGCGACGGAGTCATGTGATGGCGGTGGTGCTGGCGGTGCTGCTGGCGGCTGCCAGCGCGGCGGCGGTGACGCTGGGGCAAGGTCCGATCACGGTGACCACCAGCGATGCGCTGACCTCCGGACCGGGCGATCCGATCTTCAACCGGCCCACCGGCGGCAGCGACGGCGGAACCTGCTCGCTGTCAGGCGTCTTCCCGCGCTACATCCTGTCCCTCCTCGCGATCTCCAATGGCGGCGTCAACCCGGTCATGGTGACGCTGGATCTTACGATGGAGGGCGCCGAGGGCGGCGAAGGCACCCTACCCGACCCGTTCATCGCCTCGTACTCAGCCTTCGATCCACTGCTGGCGTGTCAGGACCTCATCCTCGCCGACGACAACGGCGCGCCGAACGGCGTCGATGCGACCGTCCAGGAGGTCATCGTCATCCCGGCGATGTCATCGGTCGTCCGCTTCGTCGCCCTGACCTCGGCCAGGCAGGCGGAGACCGGCAGCTTCAAGTACATCATCTCGGCGACACCCGAGGGCTTCGATCCAATCGTCCTCACCTTCATCGGCGCGCTGGTCGCGCCGGGCGTGGGCGTGCCGCTGCTGTCCGGCCTCGCCGGCGCCGCGACCCTGGCCGGTCTCTTCGCGCTCGGGATGCGCGGGCTCCGGCGCGCGTAGGGACGGCGCTCGCCCCGGGGCGCGACGGTCGCACCGACACAGGCGCCGACAATCGGCGCCCTACCCTGTCCCGGCGCCGCCACAATTGAACCACAAGCGACCGGCTTGCTCGGTAGGCGCTCGCCGGTCGGGCCGGCACCTGCTTTGCTGCTCTGCCAGGCGGGGGGACTTTCAATGGGGCGGCGGAAACCGACAACCGGGCGGCCGATGCGGTGGGACCAGCCAGCGACAGCCGCGGCGCTGCTCATCCTGGCCCTGAGCCTCACCGCCGGCCGTGCCAGCGCCGCGGATGGCGACCTCGATGCCGGCTTCGGCAACGCGGGAATCGTGCAGACCCGCCTCGGCATTGAAAATGGGCATGGCCGGGCCGCCGCTGCGCTGCGCCAGCCTGACGGCAAGCTGGTCGTGGCGGGCTGGAGTCAGTTCAGCGACCTCGACTTCACGCTGGTGCGCTACAACGCCGACGGCAGCCTCGACACCACCTTCGGCGGCGGCCTGGGCATGGTGACGACGCCGTTCACCAACGCCGCCTCATCCGCCGTCGGCACCGACCTGGCATTCGCCATCGCCCGCCAGGCGGACGGCAAGCTGGTGGCCGCGGGGTCGGCCGGGGTGAGCGGCAACACCGACTTCGCGCTGGCGCGCTACCACGCCGACGGCAGCCTCGACACCACCTTCGGCACCGGCGGGCGGGTCACCACCTCGCTCGGCGGGCTCGACGACGTGGTCAGCGCGCTGATCGTCCAACCCGACGGCCGGCTGGTGGTGGCGGGCTCGAGCGAGACGAGCCTCTCGACGCGCGACATCTGCCTGGTGCGCTACGCCGCCGACGGCAGCCTCGACACCAGCTTCGGCGCCGGCGGCATCGTCAGAACCGTGCTGGGCACCAGCGTCACCGGCGTCCCCAACGCCGGCGCAGAAAGCCTGCTGCTGCAGCCGGATGGCAAGCTGGTCGCCGCCGGCTGGGCAGGAGGCACCGGCGTCAGCAGCACCTTCGCCGTGCTGCGCTACCTCAGCGACGGCAGCCTCGACGCCGGCTTCGGCAGCGGCGGCATCGCCACCACGGCGATCGACGCCACCGCCGCCGCCAAGACGATCATCCGGCAGAGCGACGGAAAGTTGGTCGCCGCCGGCTACAAGTACGTCACCGGCGGCCCCGGCACGCCGGAAGCGTTCGCGCTGGTGCGCTACAACGCCGACGGTAGCCTCGACGCAGGCTTCGGCACCGCCGGCATCGTGGTCACGCAGATCGGCCAACACGACATCGTCTGGGGCCTGGTGCAGCAGGCGGACGGCAAACTGCTTGCCGCCGGCCAGAGCGCGCCGACCTACGGCAATCCCGCCTACGATTTCGCCGTCGCGCGCTACCTGACCAACGGGGCGCTCGACACCTCCTACGGCGTCGCCGGCAAGCGCACCACCGACATCGCCAGCAACGACATCGCGCGCGCGGCGCTGCTGCAGAGCGACGGCAAGCTGATCGCCGTCGGCTATGCCTATACCGGTTGGGACACCATCGCGCTCACCCGCTACACCACCAGCGGCGCGCTCGATACGACCTTCGCCAGCGCCGGCAAGCTCACCACGGTGGTCGGCCGCGGCAGCGACACCCCCGCCGCACTGGTGCGTCAACCGGACGGCAAGCTGGTCGTGGCGGGCACCACTGAGGGCAGCATCTACAGCGACTTCGCCCTGGCGCGCTATAACGCCGACGGTACGCTCGACGCCGGCTTCGGCAGCGGCGGGAAGCTGATTGCCGCGGTGAGCAGCGAGTCCGATTCGGCCGCCGCCCTGCTTCTCCAGGCGGACGGCAAGCTGGTCGCCGCCGGCCGCGCCAGGGTCGGCAGCAACGACAACTTCGCGCTGGCCCGCTACAACCCCGACGGCACTGCCGACACCGGCTTCGGCAGCGCCGGCAAGGTGACGACCGCGATCGGCACGGGTCACGACGCCGTCACCGCCATCGTCGAACAGGGCGACGGCAAACTCGTCGTCGCCGGCTCGTACATCAGCAATTTCATCGACTTCCTTGCGCTCGCGCGCTACCACGCCAACGGAACGCTCGACAGCAGCTTCGGCAGCGCCGGCAAGGTCCTGACCGGCAACGTCGGCACGGCGCGCGCGCTGGCGCTGCAGCCAGACGGCAAGCTGATCCTCGCGTCGGACGATTTCTCCCTGCGCCGCTACCTGAGCAACGGCACTCTCGACACCACCTTCGGCAGCTCCGGCACCGCCCGCGCCGATTTCCCGTCCGCCAGCGAACGGAGCTACGGGCTCACCGTGCAGCCCGACGGCAAGCTGGTGCTGGTCGGCCACGTCCAACCCACCAGCGAGAACTACGACCTGGCGCTGGCGCGGTTCAATCCCAACGGCTCGCTCGACGCGACCTTCGGCAGCGGCGGCCTGCGCAGCACGACGGTCGGCCCCGGTCAGGAATGGGCCGAAGCCGTGGCGTATCAGCCCGACGGCAAGCTCGCGGTCGCCGGCCGCATCGCGTCCCTCAACGGCGGCTACGCGGATGTCCTCCTCGCCCGCTGCGGCGCTGACGGCACGCTCGATCCGACCTTCGGCAGTGGCGGCGTCGTGACTACCAGCCTCGGGCTCTTCCACGACTATGCCGTGGCACTGCTCTGGCAACCGGAGGGGAAGCTCAGTGCCGCGGGCGTCGGACGCGACGCGTTCGGCAACCAGGTCTTCAACCTGTTGCGCTACGCCGCCAACGTCTGCGGCGACGACACCGCCGCCGCCGGCGAGCAGTGCGACAGCGGCGCCGCCAACGGCAGCAACGCGTCCTGCTGCTCCGCCGCCTGCACGCTGCGCACAACCGCGTATGTCTGCCGACCGGCCGGCGCCGGCTGCGACGTCGCCGAGTCCTGCAACGGCGCCAGCGCCGAATGTCCGGCGGACGTCAACCCCGCCTGTACACCGACCGCCACCGCCACCGCGACGGCGACCGATCCACCACCGCCGAGCGAGACCCCGACCGTCGTGCCGACACCGACCTCGACCGCCACATCGACGGCGACACCCACATCGACGGCGACACCCACCGCCGTGGCGACCGCGACAGCAACCCCCAGCGCGAGCGCGACCCCAACGGCGACGCCGAGCGAGACAGCCACACCGAGCGCGAGCGCGACACCAACGCCGAGCGAGACGGCCACGCCCAGCCCGAGCGCGACGCCAACGCCGAGCGCGTCGACCATGCCCAGCCCGACCGCGACGCCAACCCTCACGGCGATGGCAACCCAGACGACGACGCCAACCGCGACCGCAACACCCAGCTTCACGGCGACGGCGACCCGGACGGCTACGCCGACCGCGAGCGCAACGCCCAGCTCGACGGCGACGGCGACCGCGACACCCACAACCAGCGCCACCGGCGCTCCGACCATGACGCCGACGGCGACCCACACATCGGTGCGCTGCGACGCGGCGGCGCCACAGAATCCGTGCATCCCCGGCGGCGGCTCGCGCGGCAGCGACTGCGTGCTCGAGCTCGAGACGCGCCCCGTGCCGCCACTGCTCGGCAACGGGGTGCCGAAGAACCGCGCCACCTGCTACGAAGGCGACCCCGCCTGCGACAGCGATCCCGATCTCGACGACGGACGCTGTGTCCTCGGCCTGCGCCTCTGCATCAACAACGCCGATCCCCGCCTGCCGAGCTGTGCTCCATCGTCGCTGCACCGCATCGAAGTGATGCGGCCGCGGACGACGAGCACCGATCCCGGCGACATCGCCAACCTCGCCAGCCTGGCAGGGCAAGCGGGCAGCGCCGCGGGCGGCTTCGGCGTCACGGTGCACGACAGCCGCGGCGGGGTGATCGCCACCGGCGTGCCCAACGCGACCCCCGATCTCTGCAGCGCGGCCGTGCCGATTCAGATCCCGCTGCGCGCCAGCTCCAGCGGCGTACTGTTGCGCCAGCGCCGCGTCATCCAACTGCGCGCCCACACCGCCACCGTCGCCGATCGCGACAAGCTGACGCTCGAGTGCCGGCCCAGCACATGCGGCAACGACCACATCGAGGATGACCACGAGACCTGCGACGACGGCAACCGCCTCAACGGCGACGGCTGCAACCAGGGCTGCCAGCTCGAGTGACGCGCGCGGCGGTCAGTACGAAGGGGCGGCGCCCGGCTTCCACTTGATGTTGCAGCCGATGCTGGCGTGCTGGTCCGCGGCGACCGGTTGCCCGGCAAGCACGGCGTCGGCGGCCGCGCGCAGGTCGGCGCCGTTGACCGGGCGCGCGCTGCCCGGACGGCTGGCGTCGAACTGGCCGCGGTAGACCAGACGGCGCGCGGCGTCGAAGAGGAAGAAGTCCGGCGTACACGCGGCGCGGTAGGCTTTCGCCACCGCCTGGCTCCCGTCGTACAGGTAGGGGAACGCGTAGCCCGCCTGGCGCTTCTCGACCGCCATCTTCTCCGGGCGATCGTCCGGATACGCCTTCACGTCGTTGGCGTTGATGGCGACGATGGCGAGACCGCGCGCCTGGTAGTCGCGCGCGAAGGCGGCGAGCCCGCCGCGGATGTGCACGACGTACGGGCAGTGGTTGCAGATGAACATCACCAGCAGCGGCCTGCCCCGGTATCCGTCCCGCGTGACCTGCTGGCCGGTCACGGTGTCGGGCAGGGAGAAATCCGGGGCGAGGGTGCCGAGCGGCAGCATCGCGGAGTGGGTGGCGACCATGATTAGGAGGGCAGGATGCGGACGCTGCGCGGCAAGGAAACGACCATTCCCGGGCGGCCTGCGGCTGGGCTGGTCAGCCGGGGCGGGCGGGCAGCGCGGCGAGCAGCGCCTGACGCGCCCGGTACAGCCGTTTCTCGACATTCGCCGGCGCGATGCCGAGGGTTTCCGCGATCTGCTCGTAATCGAGCCCGGCCTCGTACTTCAAGGCGATGATCTCGCGATAGGCCGGCGAGAGCCGGTCGAGCGCGGCACGCAGATGGCCGAGCCGGGGATCGGCCTCGGTTGGTTCGGGAGCGGCCGGTTGGACCACGTCCAACGACTGGGTCGGACGGGCGTTGCGGCGCAGCCAGGTGATCGCCTCGTTGCGTACGATGGCGCCCAGCCAGGAGGGGAAGTGGGCCGGGGTGCCGAGGCTGCCGAGCTTGTCGTAGGCCCGCAGGAAGGCCTCCTGGACCACGTCGTCGACCGCCGACTCGTCGCGCACCACCGCCCGCGCCAGGGCCTGCGCCCGCCGCAGGTGGCTGGCGACCAGCACCTCGAAGGCGGAGCGCTCGCCGGCGAGTGTGCGGGCGACCAGAGCGGCGTCCTCGTCGGACATGGCCTGATACCCTCCGGGCTTGGCAGGTGCGCGCCAGGGTGAGACTCCGGCCATGACCATCCGCTGCATCAC
>JBOHWA010000052.1:0-12267 GCA_050735855.1 Binatia bacterium | reverse complement strand
GCCTCGGCGATCGCGTCGACACCCTCTCGGGCGGTCTGCAGCGCCGCGTCGAGCTGGCCAAGGGGCTGCTGCACGAGCCGCGCGTGCTGTTGCTCGACGAGCCGTCGACCGGCCTCGACCCGGCGGCGCGGCGCGAGTTCACCCGCTATCTGCTCGAGCTGCGCGAGCGCGACGGGGTGACCGTGGTGCTGACGACGCACTACCTCGAAGAGGCGGAGCGCTGCGATCGGGTCGGCATCATGCACGACGGGCGGCTGATCCAGCTCGATACGCCGGATGCGCTGAAAGCCGCGGTCGGGGGCGACGTGGTGGTCATCCACCCGCTCGACGCCGCGGCCCTGCAGGCGCGGGTGCGCGAGCGCTTCGGGGTCGACCTGTCACTGGTCGACGGCGCCCTGCGCGCCGAGCGGCCGCGCGGGCACGAGTTCCTGCGCGAGCTGGTCGAGGCGTTTCCGGGCGAGGTGCGCTCGGTGACCTTCGGCCGGCCGACGCTGGAAGACGTCTTCATCCACCTCACTGGGCAGCGGCTGTGGGGAGCCGAGAACGGGAACGCGGCATGAGCGAGGTCCGCAGCGAGGCGATGTGGCCGGTGGTCGGGGCAACCGCCGCGACGCCGCGCATCCAATGGGGGGCCGTGCAGACCCTGTGGTGGCGCGAGATCGTGCGCTTCGTGCGCCAGCGCAGCCGCCTGGTCGGCGCCTTCGCCCAGCCGCTGGTCTTCTGGCTGCTGCTCGGCGGCGGGCTCAACGCGTCGTTCCGACCCCCCGGTATGGCCGATGCGCTCAGCTATTCGGCCTATTTCTATCCCGGCGTCATCGCGCTGGTGCTGCTCTTCACCGCCATCTTCGCCACTATCGCGGTGGTCGAAGACCGCCAGGCCGGCTTCCTGCAGGGCGTCCTGGTGGCACCGGTGTCGCGCGCCAGCATCATCCTCGGCCAGTCGCTCGGCTGCACGACGTTGGCGGTGGTGCAGGGCGGGCTGTTCCTGCTCTTCGCGCCGGCGGTGGGGCTGTACCCGGGCCCGAGCGCCATCCTCGCCACCCTCGCGGTGCAACTGCTGATGGCGTTCGGCCTCACCAACCTCGGCCTGATCATCGCCTGGCGTATGGATTCGACGCAGGGCTTCCACGCCATCATGAACCTCATCCTGCTGCCGATCTGGATGCTGTCCGGCGCCTTCTTTCCGGCCAGCGGGGCGACGCCGTGGCTGGCGGTGGTCATGGCGTTGAACCCGCTCACCTACGCCATGGCGGCCTTGCGCCGGGCCCTCTACCTCGGCGACCCGGCGATGGTCGCCACGCTGCCGCCGCTGTGGTCGTCGCTGGCCGTGCTGATCTGCTTCGCCGGCGCGACCTTCTGCGCGGCGGTGTACACGGCCCGCCGCGCCGCGGCGTAGCGCACCGCCCTTCGACAAGCTCAGGGCGGACCCTTCGACAGGCTCAGGGCGGACGGGATCGGGGCGCGCCGGTCAGTTTCCGTTCGTGCTGAGCTTGTCGAAGCACGCGGCGGGGATCGCGGTCGCTACTCCTCGATTTCCTCGTCAACCCACATGAAGTGGGCGCCGCAGTGCAGGCACATCGCGTCGAGGTAGAAGATGCCGCGCACGCTGCCCAGGGCGAGGCGCTGGCGGTGCGCGTCGCCGTGGCCGTCCTTGCACTCGTGCATCACCGAGCGGCCGTTGCCGGTCACGGGCGTGCGCAACGGCGGCTTGAGCGGCGTGAAGGTGACGATGGTCGGCACCGCGACCTCAGCGGCGCAGCTCGGCGAGGATGGCGGCGGTGGCCGGCGACTGGTTGAGCGTATAGAAATGGATGCCGGGTGCGCCGCCGGCGAGCAGCGCCCGGCACTGCGCGGTGGCGTAGTCGATGCCGATGCGCTGCACCGCCGCGTCGTCGCCCTCGGCGGCGTGCAGTTGCGTGCTCAGGGCGGTCGGGATGCGCGCACCGCAGAGACGGGCGATGCGCTCGATCTGGGCGACGTTGGTGATCGGCATGATGCCGGGGACCAGCGGGACGCTGATGCCCGCCTGCCGCGCCCGGTCGACGAAGGCGAAGTAGTCGGCGGTGTCGTAGAAGAGCTGGGTGATGACGAAGTCGACCCCGGCGGCGACCTTCTGGCGCAGGTGCTCGGTGTCGCGCGCCAGGTCGCGGCATTCCTGGTGGCCCTCGGGATAGCCGGCGCCGGCGAGCGAGAAGTCGTGCCCGCGCCCGCGGATGAAGCGCACCAGCTCGGCGGCGTTGCCGAAGCCGTTGGGGTGGCGGACGAACTGGGTCTGGCCCTGCGGCGGGTCGCCGCGCAGCGGCAACACGTTGTCGATGCCGCGCGCCTGCAGGTGGTCGAGGATGGCCGCGATCTCGTCGCGGTCGTGGCCGACGCAGGTGAGGTGGGCCATCGCCTCGATGCCGTGCTCGCGCTTGACCCGGGTGACGATGTCGATGGTCTTCTCGCGCGTGCTGCCGCCGGCGCCATAGGTGACCGAGACGAAGCTCGGCTCCAACGTGCGCAAGTTGGCAATCGTGCGCAGCAGCGCCTGCTCACCGGCTTCGGTCTTCGGCGGGAAGAACTCGAAGGAAAAGACCGGCTCCTCCCGGGCGAACAGCTCGCGAACCCGCATAACCGGCGCAATCTAAGAGAAAGGCAGCCATCAGGGCAATGGCCGCGGCCTCCCGAGCTTTACAAAGACGGGTAAACCGGCGAAGGCCGTCGGATGAAATTGGTGGCGTTCTTCCAACTCGCCGAGGTCCGCTGGTCCCTGGCGGACGAGATCCTGGCGGCCTGGCGGACGCGCTTTCCGGCGCTCGAGGTCGAGGCGGTCGAGGCCGCCGAGCGGCTGCCGGCGGCGTTGGCCGACGCCGACCTGTTCGTCGGCTGGAAGTTGCCGCCCGAGTCCTTCGCCGCCGCGCCGCGGCTGCGTTGGCTGCATTCCGCCTCGGCCGGCATCGAGGACTGCCTGTTTCCCGCCCTGGTGGCGAGCGACGTGGTGTTGACCAACTCGACCGGCCTGCACGCCGTCTGCATCCCGGAGCACGTCCTCGGCCAGATGCTGGTGCTGGCGCGCAACCTCCATGAGGCCCAGCGCCTGCAGCAGCGCAGCGAGTGGAACCGCTTTGCGGTCATCGCCCATGCCGGCGGCATGCGCGAGCTGTTCGGCAGCACGCTGGCCATCCTCGGCGCCGGCCCGATCGGCGCCAACCTCACCCGCCTGGCCGGCGCGCTGGGCATGCGGGTGCGGGTGATGCGGCGCGACGCCAGCCGACCGGTCGACGGCGCCGAGGCCGTGGTGGCGCCGGGCGACCTGCACGCCCTGCTCGGCTGGGCTGATTTTCTCGTCGTCGCCGTGCCGCTGACCGACGAGACCCGTGGCCTGATCGGCGCCGCCGAGCTGCGCGCCATGCGCTCCGACGCCTTCCTGATCAATGTGGCGCGCGGCGAGGTGGTCGACGAGCCCGCCCTCATCGCCGCGCTGCGCGCCGGCGGGCTGGCCGGCGCCTCGCTCGACGTCTTCGACCAGGAGCCCCTACCACCCGACCATCCGTACTGGGCGCTGCCCAACCTGGTGGTGACGCCGCACATCTCCGGCTACACCCCGACCTACTTTCCGCGCATGCTGGCGCTCTTCGAGGACAACCTGGAGCGCTTCCTCACCGGCCGGCCGCTGCGCAACGTGGTCGACAAGCTGCGCGGCTACGCGCGGGCGGATGCATAGGCGATGCAACCTTGCTGAGAAGAAGGGACTTAACGCGGAGACGCGAAGGGCGCAAAAGGGGATTCGGGAGAGAATTCCCAGACCCCTGAAATGGGTCGGAGGGCTGATCTCCGAATTCCGATCAATCCGATTTCCTCTCCGCGCCCCCCGCGTCTCTGCGTCTCCGCGTTGAACTCCTTGCGTACTATTGGCTCGCCGGCGCGAGCCGCATGGTCAGCGGGTGGTTCATGCCGCGGACGAAGAGGTCGGTCCAGTATTTCTCCTTCATGGCGGCGGCGACCGGGGCGACCATGTCGGGGGCCGATTCGGCGGTGACCGCGTCGAACTCCTGACCGGCGACCTTGACCTTCACCGTCGGCGCCGTGGTGTTCTTCTCGATACGCTCGGCGGCGCGCGAGCCGAGGCGGATGTAGACTTGGCCGTCGATCACGACCAGCCAGACGGTCGACCAGTGCTCGCCGTCCTCGGGCGAGACGGTGAAGAACTCGAGCGTATCCTCGGCGGCGATCGCCTGCGGGTCCCAGGCGGCCTGTGCCGGTGCGGTGGCCAGGGCGAAGAGGAAGAGGGAGATGGCAAGTCGCGGCATGTGCCCTCCGATCGGTTGGGGTGGAGCGGCACTGTCGACGGCGGGCGGGCCGGCTGTCAACCGGTCAGAAGGGTTCTCGAGTCGGTGAGCCGGGTCTTCACTAGGCGTTTTCCCCGTTGCTTTCCGATCGTGCGGGCTGTCATAGATAAAATGGCTTCTGCGCCGGCGGGGACCCGGCGTGTGACATCCTGTGCTACGAGGCGACGGGACATTTGGGGGACTTGATGGGTATGCAATCCTGGGGGAACGCCCGCCGACCGGCATGGTCAGCTGGAGCGCGACGTGTGCTAGGACGCGGAACGCTATTGGCCGTCATGCTGACGTTGTGGACGGCGGCCGCGTGGGCGGCACCGGGCGATCTTGACACCACCTTCGCCGGCGACGGCACGACGGGCACCGCCATCGGGAGCGGCAGCGACTCGAGTAATTTTTTCGGCGTCGCCATCCATGCGGGCGGCAAGATCGTGGTCAGTGGGGGCTCGTTCAACGGCAGCAATACCGACTTCGCCGTGGTGCGTTACAATACCAACGGCACCCTCGACACGAGCTTCGACACCGATGGCAGGGCGACCACGGCAATCGGCGCCACAGACGACATCGGCTTCGCCGTCGCCATCCAGGCGGACGGCAAGATCGTGGTCAGCGGGTCCTCGTTCAACGGCAGCGACTACGATTTCGCGGTGGTGCGCTACATGCCCAACGGCACGCTCGACACGAGCTTCGACACCGATGGCAAGGTGACCACCTCGATCGGCCCCAGCCACGATTTCGGCGACGGCGTCGCCATCCAGGCGGACGGCAAGATCGTGGTCAGCGGGGCCGCGCTCAACGGCGGCAACTTCGATATCGCCGTGGTGCGCTACATGCCCAACGGCACCCTCGACACGACCTTCGACGGCGATGGCAAGGCGACCACGGCAATCGGCGCCGGCAGCGATATCGGCTTCGGCGTCGCCATTCAGGCGGACGGCAAGATCGTGGTCAGCGGGTCCTCGACGATCGGCAGCGACACCGATGTCGCGGTGGTGCGCTACATGCCCAACGGCACCCTCGACACGAGCTTCGACACCGATGGCAAGGTGACCACCTCGATCGGGATTGGCAACGACGGCGGCGTCGGCGTCGCCATCCAGACGGACGGCAAGATCGTGGTCAGCGGGTCGGCGCACAACGGCAGCAACAACGATGTGGCGGTGGTGCGCTACAACCCCAATGGCACCCTTGATACGAGCTTCGATTCCGACGGCCGGGCGGTGACGGCGATCGGCACGGGCAACGATGTCGGCTCGGACGTCGCCATCCAAGCCAACGGCAAGATCGTCGTGGGTGGGCAAGCGTGCTTCGCTCAGTGCAACGGCGTGGTCGTGCGCTACGCGACGAACGGCGGCCTCGATGCGACCTTCAACGGCAGCGGCTACGTGGTGGTGCCGATCCAAGCGGGCCAGACCAGCCAGTTCAACGGCGTCGCCCTCCAGGCGGACGGCAGGATCGTGGCCAGCGGCTTCACGTCGAACGGCAGCAACGACGACTTCGGCGTCGCGCGCATCCTCGGCGACCCGGTGTGCGGCGACACGGTCGTCGAATCCGGCGAGCAGTGCGACGACGGCAACACGCTCAACGGTGACTGCTGCTCGTCCACCTGCCAGTACGAGGCCAACAGCGTCGTCTGCCGCGCCGCGGCCGGTGGCTGCGACCTCGCCGAGCACTGCACCGGTTCCTCGGGAACCTGCCCGGCGGACATCAAGAGCACGGCGGTATGCAGGACCTCGGCCGGCGCCTGCGATGTGGCGGAGAGCTGCAACGGTGTCAACAACACCTGCCCGGCCGACGGTCTCGCCAGCAGCGGTGTCTGCCGCCCGGCGGCCGATGTCTGCGACATGGCGGAGAGCTGCAACGGCAGCGGGCCGAATTGCCCGGCCGACGCCTACCTGAACAGCGGCGTCTGCCGCGCTTCGGCCGGCGCCTGCGACGTGGCGGAGAGCTGCGACGGATCTGCCGTCGCCTGCCCAGCCGACGCCTTTCAACCGGGCACCGTCGAGTGCCGAGCGGCGAGCGTCGGCGAAGCCTGTAACGTGGCCGAGTACTGCACCGGGTCGAGCGCCACCTGCCCGGTCGACGGCTTCGCCGCGCTGGGCACGCCCTGCCGCCCCACCGCGGGCCAGTGCGACGGGGCCGAGGCGTGCACGGGCCTCAGCGGAACCTGTCCGACCGATGGCTACCTGAGCAGCGGCGAGTGCCGGCCGTCGGCGGGTGTCTGCGACATGGCGGAGAGCTGCGACGGATCGGGCATCGCGTGTCCGACCGACGCCAAGAGCACGGCGCCCTGCCGGCCGATGGCCGACGTCTGCGATGTGGGCGAGTCCTGCGACGGCCTCAACGACGACTGCCCGGTCGACGGCTTTGCCTTGAGCGGCACACCCTGCCGCGCCGCCACCGACGACTGCGACGTGGCCGACGCCTGCACCGGCAGCAGCGCCGCCTGTCCCGCCGACGCCAAACAGCCAGACGACACGGCATGCGACGATCTCGACACGTGCACCCAGATCGACACCTGTCAGGGCGGTACCTGCACGGGGGCCGATCCGCTCGATTGCGACGACGGCAATGCCTGCTCGGAGGACTCCTGCGACACCCTGGGCGGCTGCGTCAACGACGATGCGCCGGCCACCGGCTGCCTCGTCTCCGACAAGTCGATCGTCCTGATCAAGGACAACGCCACCGATGACAGCAAGGACAAACTGCTGTGGAAGTGGATCAAGGGCGCGGCCCTCACCCCGATGGACCTGGCCGACCCGACCAGCAGCGCCAGCTACGCCCTGTGCGTCTATGCCGGCACCGCCAACGCCCTGATCGCCGACGCGGCCCTGCCGCCGGTGACCGGCTGGAGCGCCATCGGCACGAAGGGCTACAAGTTCAGGGGCACCAGCCCGGACGGGCTGGCGCTGGCGATCCTCAAGGGCGGCGCGGCAGGGAAGTCGAAGGCGCTGGCCAAGGGCAAGGGCACCGCCCTGCCTGATCCCAGCCTGCCGGTGGCCTACCCGGTGACCGTGCAGCTCAAGAAGGGCGGCTCGCCGCTCTGCCTGGAGAGCACCTTCACCAACGCCGACGAGAAGAAGAACACCACGACGCAGTTCAAAGCGAAGCAGTAGCGCCTGATCGTTGACGCAGCGCATCGCGGCCCCGGCGGCATCCCGTCGCAGGGGCCGTGCGCTTGGACGCTTCAGGCCTTGTTCGGCCAACCGGTCAGAAGGTGTATTCGACCTGGCCGGTGTAGACCACGTCGGCGCGCAGGCCGTCGCGGTTGACGGGGAACTGGAAGCTGGCGCCGAGCACCAGGCCGCCGATCGGGTTGACCTTGAAGCCGATGGCCGACTGGATGACGTCGTCATTGATGCCGTCGCGCTTGTCGTCGTGGTAGCCGAGAAAGTCGGCCGACACCGTCAACCAGTCGGTGACGATGCCGTCGCTGCCGGCGATCCACTGCGCCTGGCTGACGTCCTGCGCGCTGCGGAACGAGTAGCCGAGGTTCAGGTGCGGCGCGACGTGGCCGAAGAAGGTTTTGGAGGCGATGAACCAGGGCGTGAAGGTCGGGTCGTGGAAGCCGAGGAAGTCGTCGGCGTTGCCGGTCGGCAGGGTCAGCACGCCGGCGACGGCGACGTCGGAGAGCCAGGTGTTGGCGATGTGCCACTTGGTGCGCAGGAACAGATCGCCGGTGCCGAAGGCGGTCTGATTGAACGAATCGGCGGCGCAGCGGAAGGGCGAGCTGCAGATCGGCGGCTTGCCGTCCTGGATGACACCGGGTTGCGATGGGCTGATGACGCCGACCTTGCTGCCGCCGCCGCTCAGGGTCATCGCCGTGGCCGTGCCGCTCATGTGGGCGCGGTTGATCGCCAGGGCCAGGCTGACGTCGATGTGGTCGGTCAGACCGTAGGCGGCGCTCAGGTAGAAGAGGTCGTAGGAGAACTGCATGTTGAGCTCGGTGGCCAGCACGTTCGGCCCGTAGGCGACCTGATCCTGCACCGGGAGCTGCGCGAGATAGTCATCCGAGAACGCGGCCTGGGTCGCCTGGATATCGCTCAGCGAGTCGCCCTCGAGCGTATCGAAGTCCATGTGTGTGTAGCTCAGGCCGATCGAGAAGCGGCCGCGGCCGAGGGTCTGGGCGCGCTCGGCGAAGGTCGAGCCGAGGCTCTGCTCGAAGCGCACGAAGGTGTCGAGGTCGGGATCCCAGGCGAAGCTGAAGGCGCCGCTCTGCGACGGGATCGGCACCTGGGAGCGGGCGGTGGAGAGGGCCGCGGACAGGTTGCGGAAGCGCTCGACGATGCGCGGCTGCTGGGTGCTGACGTCGCTGAAGTCCTGGCTGATCGTGGTGGCGATCGAGCCGCCGAACAGGTCGGGAATGATCTGGTCGAGCGGCACCGCCGCCGCCGGGACGGCGGCCAGCAGTGCGGCCAGCAGCGCGCACGCCACCCGCCGCGCCGCCCGGCCATGCTCGGCGGGTGGCGAGCACAGGGCACCGGGGGGACGCGCTGGCGGAACGCGGCGCCGGGCTATTGTCCACTCCCGATCTTCCAGGTCGACTGCTCCTGGACCAGGACCTTAGTCAAACGTACCTCGAGACGCACGGGCCGGCCGCTCTTCGCATCGTTGAACTTGTCGCGGCGGATGAAGGAGACGGCGATGCCGGACTCGTGCGGCGTGATGGTGATATCGGCCAGCTCGACGGAGAGGTCGTCGGCCGAGGCCAGGTAGGTGCGCAGCGCATCGCGCTGGCGGTCGGAGAACGACACGTAGAGCGCGCCGACGGCGTCGACGTCCTTGCGCTGCACCGCCTCGCGATAGCGCTCGAGCAGGGCGCGCACATCCTGCTCGACCGCCGGGGTGAGCTCCTCGGCGTGCGCCGGGGCGGCGACCAGCGACGCCAGGCGGCGCAGGAGGTCGTCGACGGCCGAGCGCGGTTCGGGCTTCTGCCGCGTCTGCGTGCGGGCCGCGCGCGGCGACGGTTCGACGATGCCCTCGGCTTCGAGCAGGAGGCGGTAGGCGTCGACGTCGGTGTTGGTCTCGGTCTGGATCGATTCGCCCTCCTCGGGCGAGACCTGCACGCGCAGCCGCCGCAGCATGCTGAGCACCAGGCGCTTCTGCAGCTCGAAGAACTGGTCGAGCTCGCCCTCGACGCTGTCCGACGCCTCGTTGACGCCGGTGGTCGCGTCGACGATGCGCGCGTCGATGCGCAGCGTCTTGTCGCTGACGTAGTACGCCCCGGTGAGCAGCCGGCCGATGCCGAGATCGCGCGCCGTGTAGAGCGGGTCGGTGCCGCGCGCCCGCGCCGTGCGGTCGATCAGCTCGGGCGAGTAGACGCGCAGCGCCTGTACCTTGCTGAGCTCGGTGTTGAAGGCCTGGCGCAGGGCGCGGCTGATCCAGTCGTAGGCGTTCTCCTGGCGCAGGTTCTGGAACTCCATGACGCCGATCACGTTGCTCTTCAACGGCCCCTCGGCGGTCGGCGCCGCCACCGGCGGCAGCACCGGCGAGGCGAGCGGCGTGCCCCCGGCGGTGGCCTGGACGAAGAGCAGGTCGGTGCCCTCGGTCTTGTGGTACGGATGCTGGCGGCCCTGGGTGAGCAACGGGACGCGGCGGGCGACGTAGCCGAACAGCTCGGAGACCGAGAGGGCGCCGTCGCCGTCGGCGTCGGCCGTGCCGCGCAGGCCCTCGAGCACCGCGTAGGTGAAGGCGCCGTGGCCCAGCGCGTCCTGCTCCTTGGATTCCTCCCCCGGCTTGGTGGCGGCGAGCAGGAAGAAGCCTTCGCCGGCCGACATCTGGCCGGCCATCTCGTCGGCCGACAGTCGGCGCTGAGTGGGGATCCCGAGAGCGCCGGCATGGCAGGTGTCGAGCATGACGATGACCGCGCGCACGTTGCGCCGCACGATGCGCAGCATCTCGTCGAAGTCCGACATGCGCAGGCCTTCGGTCAGCAGGTTCTCGGGAGTGGCCGGGCTGGGCAGGAAGTAGAAACTGCCGCTCGACAGGTCGCGCACCCCGTGCCCGGCGACGAACAGCACCGCGACGTCATCCGGCCCCGCCTGGCCGAGGAAATGCGACAGGCCGCCGAGGATGCTCTCGCGCGTCACCTCTTCGTTGGTCAGCACCAGCGTGCGCACTTCGCGGTAGGGCCCGCGGCGCGCCGCGGCCTGGACCGTCTCGGCCATCGCGATCGCGTCGGCGTCGGCGAACTGCAGGGTCAGATCGTCCGAGGCATAGCGGCTGACCCCGATGGCCAGCACCCAGAGGATCGAACCGCCACCGCTGCCCGCACCGCTGTCGGCCACGGTCGGCTGCGGCAGCGGGTAGGCGCGCGTCAGCCCGGTACGTTCCCAGCTGGCCCAGGCGACGAGCAGGGTGACCGCCAGGACGCTCCCTGCCAGCAGGTATCGACCGGCGGCCGTCACGTCGCCACCATAGCCGCGCACCCCGGCCGCTGCCGATCCGCAATCCAACCCGCCTCCCCGCCACAGGGATGGGACGAAAGACCCGTCTCTTGCATGAAGTCCCAATGTCCTATGATCTGGCTGGGCGGGCGGAATTTCTCAAGCCTCGCCTGCCACTCGATCGGCGGTTTCGCATGCGAAATTACCCTTTTTGGACCCTACGGCAGAAATTGTCGTGCCGCTGCGCAATAAACCCATGCATGTGCGCATCCCTCGTTTCAGAGGATCATGGAAGCGCGATGCGGTTTGCGGGCAGCAGTCCGCGCCGGAGGCCGGGTTGAATCCCACCGAGGCGTTGGAAGCACAGCGGCTGATCGGCCGTTGCGTGGCGGGCGAGGTGGAAGCCGCCAAGGAATTCCAAGCGCTTTACGGGGAGCTGATCTATGGCTACCCGATTCGGGTGTACCGGGTTCCGGCGGACGAGGCAGGGGATTTCTATGTGTTCGCCTTCGAGCGCGGGCGGATCTTCCGTCGCGTGCGGACTTACGAAGGCCGGGCGCCATTTCGGGCCTATCTCCTCGGCTTCGTGCTGGACGATCTCGTGCTCGAATGGAAGCGCGGCGTACGCGAGATCGAAACCGTGTCGATTGAAACACTCGGTGAGCTGCCCGACCTCGCAGCCGCCGACCGCGCCACAGCCAATGAAGGCGAAGGTCTAATGGATCGAACGTCGTTCAGCCAGCTCTTGGGGGAGCTCTCACCGTCCAAATCGGTCGTGATGAAGCTGCTTTACGTCGAGGACTACGAGTTTCAGTCCAACGAAGTTCGCTACCTGTCGCAGGTGTCGGGCTGCGAGGTGCCCGAGGTGCTCGATCGCATCGACCGCCTGCGCTCGACGGTGCGCGAACGGGAAGCCGGGCTGAAGCGGATGGAAGACGCGCTCGACGCGGTGCAGGCGTGGATTCAGCTCTATGAGCGCCGCGTGCAGCGCATCAGCGACGATCTGGCGGCCCTGCCGCCGACCAGCATGGCCGCCGAACGTCTGCGCGAGGAGCGCCACCAACTGGAGCGCAAGGTGGTGCGCCGGCGCCAGCAGCGCACCAAGCTGCTCGCCCAGGCGCAGCGCCGCAAGGTCACGGCGCCGTACAAGGACATCGCGGCCCTGCTCAACACCAGCATCGGCAACATCGGGTCGCAGATCGCCCGCTTGCGGCGCGAGCTGCTGACCAAGGTGGGCTCGGTGGCGCCGGGGATGGAGAATCTGCATCTCGGCGCCGATCACGAGGCGCGTTCCTGATTTCCCCCGCTCGACCAGGCCACGGCCGACGGCCGTGGCGGAGGACCACATGACAGACACACGACTGCCCGCAACGGGCGCGGGCATGGATTGTCCCGACTTCGAGATCCTCTCGTGCTACGCCGACGGCGAGCTGGAGGCCGAGGCGGTCGCCTCGGTCGCCGGTCACATTGACGGCTGCGGTCGCTGCGCCACGCTGGCGCTGCGCTTGCGCGAGGATTTCGTCGCCGGCGACGCGCGCGCCGGCGGTGGCGTCGGC
>JBOHWA010000051.1:0-3177 GCA_050735855.1 Binatia bacterium | reverse complement strand
GCCATGGCCTGCGGCAGCTGGGCTACAACGTCACCGGCGCGGCGGACTGCCATATCGTCCCGGTGATGATCGGCGACCCGGAGGACACCATGGCCCTTTCCACCGCCCTGCTCCACGACGGCGTCTTCGCACACGGCATCCGCCCGCCGACCGTGCCGGAGGGCACCGCCCGCATCCGCGCCACGGTGATGGCGACGCACGGCGACGCCGATATCGATACGGCGGTCGCCGCCTTCGCCGCCCTGCGGCCGGCGGCGCGGCGCGCGGCGCGATGAGCAGCCCGCGGGGCGGATAATCCCTGCGGCCGCGCGGGCGTCGAGGACGCCGGGTCGCGGTGGGCATCGGCCAGCGCCGAGTCGAGCCCCTGAGGGGGGCTTTGCCCAAAAACTCCGCCCGTGGTGGCGGGTGCATCGGGATATCGATCCCCGGGTGCTGATCCCGAGGTCCCTTCCCCCCTTGCGGGGGAAGGGCCTTCGATGTTGCCGCAGCAATGGTTTGACCGGCTTGGCTCGACTTTCCGTGCAAAGCACCGCTCAGCGGGTAGTCGGGCGCCCACGTGCTCGCGTCGTTGACTCCCCCGGCGACCCACACTAACCCTGGCACATGCGTCACGACGACTGGCTTCGCGACGATCTGAGCCAGCGCGGCGGAGGGCGGCGCGCGTCGCGATGACCCGACCGTCCACGGCGCAGCTCGCCGCCTGGGACCGCCAGTACCTCTGGCACCCGTTCACCCAGATGCAGGAGTGGCTGCGCGAGACGCCCCTGATCATCGAGCGCGGTGACGGCAACTATCTGATCGACAGCGACGGGACCCGTTACCTCGACGGCGTCTCGTCGCTGTGGTGCAACGTCCACGGCCACCGCAAACGCGAGCTCGACGAGGCGCTGAAGGCGCAGTGTGACCGCATCGCCCACACCACCATGCTCGGCCTGGCCAACGTCCCGGCCACGATCCTGGCCAAGCAACTCGTCGAGCTGACCCCCGCCTCGCTGACGCGCGTCTTCTACTCCGACGCCGGCGCCACCGCGGTCGAGATCGCCCTCAAGCTGGCGCTGCAGTACTGGCAGCTGCGCGGCCAGCCGCAGCGCACGCGCTTTGCCGCGCTGACCGAGGCCTACCACGGCGACACCCTCGGCGCCGTCGGCGTCGGCTACAGCGAGGCCTTCCATCGCTTCTACCGGCCGGTGGTCACCCCGGCGCTGCGCCTCGATCCGCCGCACGTCTTCCGCTGGCAGCGCGGCGAGTCGGAGGAGCAGGCCCTGGCGCTGGCCATCGCCGACGCCGAGCGCGTCTTCGCCGCGCACGGCGACAGCCTCGCCGCCCTGATCGTCGAGCCGCTCATGCAGGGCGCCGCCGGCATGTGGGCCCAGCCGCGCGGGTATCTACCCGCCCTGCAGGCGCTGGCCCGCCGCTCCGGCACGCTGCTGATCTGCGACGAGGTCGCGACCGGGTTCGGCCGCACGGGCCGCATGTTCGCCGTCGATCACGAGGGCATCGAGCCCGACCTGCTGTGCCTCGGCAAAGGCATCACCGGCGGCTACCTGCCGCTCGCCGCCACACTCGCCAGCGAAGAGATCTTCGCGGCGTTCCTGGCCCCTTACGAGCGCTTCGAAGCGTTCTTCCACGGCCACACCTATACCGGCAACCCGCTTGCCTGCGCCGTGGCGATTGCCAACCTCGAGGTGTTCGAGCGCGAGGCGGTGGTGACGCGCACCGGCGAGCGCGCCTGCCGTCTGGCCGGCGCGCTCAACCAGATGCGCGAGCGGCTGCCGCATATCGGCGACATTCGTCAATGGGGCCTGATGGTCGGCATCGAGCTGGTACGCGATCGGGCCTCGCGCACCCCATTCCAGCCCTCCGAGCGCATCGGTGGGCGGGTGATCGCCGAAGCCCGCCGGCGGGGGGTCATCCTGCGGCCGCTCGGCAACGTCATCATTCTCATGCCGCCCCTCAGCGTGACTGCCGAAGAAATCGATCATCTGGCGCAGGTGGCGGCCGATTCGATCGCCGCAGCAACCGGCTGAGGAGTCGCCGATTGGTTGTTTTGCGGCAAAGTGTACAGTTCTTTGGCACCAGGGGTCCTCCCAGCCGTACACAGAACCTCTTCCCTCCAGCGATAATATTTGTCGAAGTGGGAGGCACAGCACTTGCTGATCTGATATAGCGAACAGCGAGGGGAGGGAGCGATGGAACGAGTTGCCGATACCCTGAAGAGATTCGATGAAGCGGACGAGCTGGTCAATGACCGGCTGCCGGGCATGCCGATGCTGGGATTTTTCACCGGCGCCGTGGTCAGCATGGGCATCTGGGCCGCGCTGGCAGTGCTGGCGCTCGTCTGACCGGCTGCCTTCCGATCGTCTGAATCGGCGGTAGGGCGGGACCGCTTCGACGGCCTCGCATGCCACATGCGTATCTCGTCACCGGCACCGACACCGGGATAGGAAAGACCACTGTCGCCTGCGGCATCGCCGCAGCACTGCGGCGCCGAGGGCTCGATGTCGGGGTTCTCAAGCCCGTCGAGACCGGGTGTTCCCGCACCGCCGACGGAACCCTGCTGGCGGCCGATGCCACGCAGCTCGGCTACTTCGCCGGCCTGGCGTTGCCGCTCGACCGACTCTGCCCGTACCGCTTCTCCGATCCGTTGGCGCCCAGCGTGGCGGCCCAGAGGGCCGGCCGCCCGATCGAGCTGGCGGCGCTCATCGGGCTCGTCGATCGCTTCACGCCGACCGCCGCGGTCACCCTGGTGGAAGGTGCCGGGGGGCTGTTGGTCCCGCTCTGCGGCTCGTCCACCTTCGCCGACCTCGCCCTCGCCTGTCGACTCGAGCTGCTGGTGGTGGTCGGCAACCGGCTCGGCGCCGTCAACCACGCGTTGCTCACCGTCCGCTGGGCGCAGCGCTGCGGCCTCACGGTGGCCGGATACGTGATCAACACCCTGCACCCCGAGCCCGACCTCGCCATGCAGACCAACACCGCGTTGCTCGCCGAACTCCTTGGTCCGGCACTCGGTACCTTTCCGTGGGTGGGCGCGATTGCCTGCACGCCCGCCGACCGCGAACGACTCGCCGACGCCGCCGAACGCACGCTGACGCTCGATCGCCTGCTGCCGGGATAGGCACGGCTGGAGGGCGCCGGGCCCTCGGCGCCGTGCTCGCCACGGCACCCCCGCCCCACCCC
>JBOHWA010000050.1:0-4947 GCA_050735855.1 Binatia bacterium | reverse complement strand
GGCGCAGGTGGAGCAGTGGGAGCAGTTCCTCAACGGCACCACCCTCAAGCAGCAGATCACCGCGCGCTATCTCTACGAGCACTGGTTCGCCGCGCACCTGTATTTCGAAGACGAGCCGAGTGGGCCGTTCTTTCGCATCGTGCGCTCGCGCACGCCGCCGGGCGAAGCGACCGACGAGATCGCCACCGTGCGTCCCTACGACGACCCCGGCCCGGGGCGTTTCTGGTACCGCCTGCGGCCGCTCGACGAGGTGATCGTGCACAAGACGCACATCATCTATCCGCTCAGCCCGGCGAAGATGCGCCGCCTGACGGCGCTCTTCCTCGCCGCCGACTGGCAACCGACGCGCCTGCCCAGCTACGCCACCGAGGAGGCGTCGAACCCGTTCCGCAGCTTCGATCAGATCCCGCCGCGCTCGCGCTACCAGTACATGCTGGACGACGCGCAGTACTTCGTCATGACGTTCATCCGCGGGCCGGTGTGCCGCGGCCAGGTCGCGGTCGACGTCATCGAAGACCACTTCTTCGTCGCCTTCCTCGATCCCGAGCACGACCTGGCGATCACCTTCCCCAGCTTCCTGGCGGAAACCCAGGAGCTGCTCAGCCTGCCCGCCGAGCATCTCAGCCGGCTCGCCCCGGGTGAGTTCTGGCTCGAGTACGGGCTGGCACAGCGCAAATATCTCGCCATCCAGGCGCAGTACTATGATGCGTCCGACCCGCAGGACCTCGGCCCGACCCTGAACGCGATCTGGGGCGGCGACGGCGACAACACCAACGCCCAACTCACCGTCTTCCGCCACTTCAACAGCGCCACCGTCGTGCGCGGCTTCCTCGGCGGCATGCCCAAGACGGCGTGGGTGATGAACTACTCGATCTTCGAGCGCATCTACTACAACCTGGTGGCCGGCTACGACGTCTTCGGCGGCGTCGCGCACCAGGTGGCGACGCGCCTCTACATGGACCACCTGCGCATGCAGTCGGAGAACCTCTTCCTCACGTTCCTGCCCGCCGACCGCCGCGAGGCCATTCGTGCCTCATGGTATGTCGGCGCCACCAGCTCCTTCGATTTCAAGGTGGCCGACCAGCTGCACGCGCTCTCGCACGGGACGCAGATTCCCTATCGCACCGACGACCCGCAGGCGGAGCTGATCGAGATGATCCTGGCGCGATCGACGACCGTCGCCGGACCGCCCGACCTCCTCAACCGCTGCGCCTCCCCGCCCTGCGATCGCCCCGGCGCGTCGCCGCTCGAGCGCCGCACCGAGCGCGCCCTGCAGCCGCTCACCTCGGTGCGCGGCGCCTGGGTCGCCGAGCTGCCCGAGGCCGCCTTCCTGCGCGTCCATCACGGCTCGAGCGCCGCCGTCTACACGCTGGTGCACAACCGCGCGCACAGCAATGTCGCCTTCATGTTCGACGAGAGCGCGCGCCTGGTCCCCGCCGACGATACGATGACCGTCGCGCGCGGCTATCTCGGCAGCTATCCGAACTTCGTCTTCGACGTCGACGAGGCGGAGATCGAGTCGTTCACCGGCGCCCTCGCCGGGGTGAAGACCAACGACGACTTCACCGCCATCGTCGAACGCTGGGGCGTGCGCCGCACCGACCCGAAGATCTGGCCGACGGTCGATTGGATCCACCAGGACTTCCGCCGCCGCGAGCCGACCGCGTTCGGCTTGTTCGACCTCGACCGCTACGACAACCTGTAGCCTTCCGCGCCGGCGCGCCCCGGGCCCGATCTGGTCTACTGATCGGTACGATTCATCGCCGCGCTATTTTTCCCTTGCTGAACTCTGCGCGTTGCGTGCATGTGAGAAATGCAGTTGCGGTGGTGGCGCGGGCCGGGCAAGGCCGAAATCGCGCGCTGCGGCAACCGACATCGAAAGGCAACCGGGGGGTCGCTTATGGAGGTCGACGCAGTGCTTGGCGCGTGTGCCGGGCTGATGTTGAGCGCGCTGCTGGTGGTATCGCGCGACGACTGTGCCCGCTGGGTCCTGACCCGCCTCGACGGCGCGCAGGATTGGACGGATTGGACCCCACCGTTGTCCGGCGCCGTCACCGGCACCGGCATCTTCTTCGCCGCCGCCAGCCTCTGGCTGCTGGGCAACCTGCTGCACATCTAGCGATCGCACGAGCGGCGGAGCCGATGGGGCCGTGTGCGAGCCGGCCCTCTCGACGGCGCCGTGCGCACATGGGATGACACCTCCCATGCTCGCTGACCCCTCGTTCCGCCTCAGGTACGGCCCCTGCGCGCTGGTCGCTGGCGCCGCCGTCGGTCTCGGCGCCGCCTATGCGACGCAGATCGCCGCGCAGGGCCTCGACCTCGTCCTGCTCGACCGCGATGCCGGGCCGCTGCGCGCCACCACGGACGCGATCATCGCCGCACACGGCGTGCGGGTGTGGCCGATCACCATCGACCTCGCCCGCGCCGATCTGATCGAGGCGCTGACCCCGCAGCTCGCCGGCCACGAGATCGGGCTGCTGGTGTACAACGCCGCGCTCGGCACTGTGGCGCCGTTCCTCGAGATGACGCCGGCGCACTGCGAGACGATGCTCGACGTCAACTGCCGTGCGCCGATGCGCCTGGTGCACGCGCTGGCACCGGCGATGGTGGCGCGGCGCCGCGGCGGCATCATCCTGATGTCGTCGATGTCGGGCGACATCGGCTCGGCCCAGTTGGCGGTGTACGCGGCGACCAAGGCCTTCGACCGCATCCTCGCCGACGCCCTGTGGGCGGAGCTCGGACCGCAGGGCGTCGACGTGCTCGCCGTGCAGCCGGGCTCGACGCGCACGCCCGGCTGGCTGTCCTCGCAGCCGAGCGGACCGACGGCGACGACCTTCCCGGCGATGGAAGCCGACGACGTCGTGCGCGAAGCGCTGGCCACCCTCGGCGTCGAGCCCGGTCTCGTGCCGAGCCTCGCCAATCGGAAGGCCGCCGAGGCGCTGGCGCGGCTGCCGCGCCGCCAGGCGATCGAGTTCCTCAGCGGCCTCACCAGCCAGCTGATCCGCAACGACCCCGGCCGAGGTGCGCGATGAATCAGTCGAGCTGTCTGTGCGGCGCGGTCTCCTGGCAGACCGACGGGCCGTACGAGTTCATGTCGCATTGCCACTGCGCGCGCTGCCGCAAGGCCCACGGCGCGGCCTTCGCGACCTATTTCATGGTACCGCCCGAGCGCCTGCGCCTCGCCGGCGCCGAGTACGTCGCGCGGTTCGAAGCGGCGTCGGCGGGCTTTGCGCGCTGCTTCTGCGGGCGCTGCGGATCGGTGGTGCCCGGCGATCCGTTCGATGGCCAGACCTTCGTCCCGGCGGGGAACCTGCTCGACGATCCCGTCCAGCGGCCGCAGATGCACATCTTCGTCGCCTCGAAGGCACCCTGGTACGACATCGTGGACCCGCTGCCCCGCTTCGACGCCTATCCGCCCGGCGTCGACGCGCCGGTGGTGGCCGACCGCCCGCCGGTCGATCCCGGCGGCGCGCCGCGCGGCAGCTGCCTGTGCGGCGGCGTGACCTACGTCGTCGAGGGCAAGCCGCTGCGGGCGATGAACTGCCACTGCTGGCGCTGCCGCGCGGCGCGCTCGGCGGCGCACGCGTCGAATCTGTTCACCAACGCTGACGGCGTCCGCTTCACCCGCGGCGCCGATCTCCTCGCCAGCTACAAGCTCCCGGACGCCCGTTACTTCATGCAGGTGTTCTGCCACACCTGCGGCTCGCCGGCGCCGCGCGTCGACCGCGACCGCGATCTGGCGGTGGTGCCGATGGGCGGGCTCGACGACGATGCCGGCCTGCGGCCGCAGGCCCACATCTTCGTCGGCTCGAAGGCGCCGTGGTTCGAGATCGCCGACGCCCTGCCGCAGCACCAGGCCGCGCCAGGCTGAGCGGTCGGTCCTGCCGATGCGCGCCCTGCGATGGGACGGCGCCGCGCTGCGCCTGAGCGAGATCGACCGACCGTCCGCCGCGCCAGGGCAGGCCGTCGTGCGCGTCCACCTGGCCGGCGTGTGCAACACCGACCTCGAGCTGACGCGCGGCTACATGGGCTTCCGCGGCACGCTCGGGCACGAGTTCGTCGGCACGGTGGTCGACGGCCCGGCAGACTGGCGCGGCCGGCGCGTGGTCGGCGAGATCAACTTCGCCTGCGGCCACTGCGCGAGCTGTGCGCGCGGCCTCGGGCGCCACTGTCCGACGCGCCGCGTGATGGGCATCCTGGCCGCCGACGGCGCCTTCGCGGAGTACGCCGCGCTGCCGGTCGCCAACCTGCACGCGGTCGCCGACGCCGTCACCGACGACGCTGCGGTCTTTGCCGAGCCGCTCGCCGCGGCGTTCGAGATCGCCGAGCAGGTGCGCGTCGAACCCGGCATGACCTGTGTCGTGCTCGGCGACGGCAAGCTCGGCCTGCTGGCGGCGCAGGTGCTGGCGCTGCGCGGTGCGCACGTCCTGGCGGTCGGCCGGCACGACGACAAGCTGGCCGTGCTGCGCGCCCGCGGTATCGAGACGGTGCGGCTCGATGCTTGGACGCGCGCCAAGGTGGATCTGGTGGTCGAGGCGACGGGCAGCGCCGCCGGGCTTGCCCTGGCGATCGAGGCGACCCGACCGCGCGGCACGCTGGTGCTGAAGAGCACCGTCGCCGCGCCCGCCGCCCTCAACCTGGCACCGCTGGTCATCGACGAGATCACCGTCATCGGCTCGCGCTGCGGCCCCTTCGCCCCGGCGCTGCAGGCACTGGCCGACGACAGCGTCGACGTCCGCCCGCTGATCTCCGCCCGCCGGGCCTTGGCGGACGGGCGCGCGGCGTTCGAGCTCGCGGCGCAGCGCGGCGTGCTGAAGGTGTTGTTGGAACCGTGATGCACACCCCACCTCGCGACCGCCCCTGGAGGGCGCCGGTCCCTCGGCGCCGTGTTCGCCGCGAGCTGGCCCGCTTGGGATCAGCACGGCGCCGAGGGCCCGGCGCCCTCCA
>JBOHWA010000049.1:0-6366 GCA_050735855.1 Binatia bacterium | reverse complement strand
CTCCAGGTCAGTGCTGGCGACACGCGACTCGCTGCGAGCACAGCGCCGGCACGCGGGTGCCGTCGCAAGGCCGGATCAGGCCGGGCGCGATACGTCTGCCAGGAAGCTCAGGACGATGGCGTTGAAGCCCGCGGGATCCTCGACGAAAATTCCATGCCCGCGCTCGGGGACGATGGTGAGGCGCGAGCCTGCGATGCGGCGGTTGAGGATGACCGAGCCGCCGGCGCCGAGGAAGTCCTTGTCGCCGACGATCATCTGCGCCGGGCAGTGGATCTCGCCGAGGCGCGGCGTCAGCGGGGCGGCGTTGAGGCCGGCCATGGCGCGGGCGACGCGCGCGAACGTGGCGGGATCGGCCGGGGCCTGCGCGGCCTGCTCGGCACCGACGCCGAGGCGCTTGTTGACCGGCGCCATGCCGCGCGTCTCGGCGATCGCGGCGAGATCCTCGTAGAACTGCTTCGCCCGCTCGTTGCACTCGCTGGCGGTGCCGACCAGCACCAGGCCAGCGGTGCGCTGCGGGTGGTCGAGGGCGAATTGCATGGCGACCACGCCGCCGGCCGAGTGGCCGAGCACCACCGCGCGCTCGATCCCGGCCCGGTCCAGTACCTCGCCCAGGTCGCCGGCGAGGTCGCCGAGGGTGCACGGCGCCTCACTCGGCCCCGAGCCGCCATGGCCGCGCAGGTCCCAGGTCAATACGCGGTAGCGCGGCGCCAGCGCCGCGACCTGCGCCGCCCAGGTCGCCTGACTCGCCGCGAGGCCGTGCGTCAACACGATCGTCAGGGGGCCTTCGCCCGTGATCTCGTACGCCAGCTGCATCTCTGCTCCTCGAACTGGAGGGCGCCGGGCCCTCGGCGCCGGGCGAGGGGCGGGGATGGCCGCGGGCTGTGCTCGGGCCCCCCCACACCCTCCGGCGCCGAGGGCCCGGCGCCCTCCACGGCTCAGCGCCGGACCAGCGCCACCTCGAGAAAATCGCGCGTCGCCTCGTCCCAGCGGAACGCCTTGGTGTCGCGCACCTCGCCATCGATCACCGAGATGACGATCTGTGCCGCGGCCGGATAGGACGGCTCGTCCCACACCGTCGCCTGCTTCTTGTCCTCGGCGCTGAAGTACGACGCCTCCTGCGGGTGCGAGTGGTAGATGGCGTGGATCACCAGGCGGCCGCGGTCGTGGTCGACCAGGATCGGCGCCGCCTCGGGTCCCATCGTGTAGGCGATCTCCGCCGTGCGCGGGAAGGCCTCGGGGTTCTCGGCGTGCTTCTGATTCTGGATGTTGGTGACGGCGATGGCGCTGAGGGCGCCGTCGCGCTCGACGACGATGCCGCAGCATTCATGCGGGAAGGTGGCGCGCGCGTGGGCGTGCATCCGATCGAGCAGGGCTTGGGGCAGCGTGCAGGTCATGTGGGGCCTCGCGCTTCGACGACGCGGATCAGTTGGCTCAACGTCCGGTTGACCGGCGTGGTGATACCGCGCGCCGCACCGCGATGCCAGACGGCGCCATTGATGGCGTCGATCTCGGTCCGCCGGCCGCGTTCGAGATCCTGCAGCATCGAGGAGCGGTGATCGTAGGTCGCCGGCACCAGGCGGCCGTAGAACTCGTCACGGTACGCGGCCGCCGTCGGCCAGGGCAGCGCCACGCCCTCCGCCGCGGCGACGGCGAAGGCCTCGTCGATCACCTCGTCCATTGTGGCGCGGCTGTCGGCCCGTTCGGGCAGGGCCCCGTAGTGCACCTGCAGCAGGGCGCCGAGGGGGTTGAGGGCGGCGTTGTAGAAGACCTTGGCCCACAGCAGCGCGGCCAGGTGGTCGGTGGAGACCGTCGGTACGCCAGCCGCGTCGATGCGCGCCGCCCACTGCCGCGCGGCCGCGTCGCGCGTGGGGTGTGCGCCGGGGACCAGGGCGCCGATCGCGGTGGGGTCGGCGAACACCGTCACCCGCACCTGCCCGGGCGCGGGCAGCGTGGCGCCAAAGATCACCCGCGCGCCGAGACAGCGCTCGGCGCCGAGCACGGCTTCGAGCGCTTCGACGTTGCCGAGCCCGTTCTGCAGGGCGATCGCGATCCCGTCGGGCGCGAGCCGCGGCGCGATCGCGGCCGCCATGGCCGCCGTATCGTAGGACTTCACCGGCAGCAGCGCAGCGTCGAAGACGCCGGGCAGCGCGGCCGGATCGGTGGCGATGCCGAATCCGGCGACCTGGTGACGGCCCCAGATGCCGTCGATGGTCAGCCCGTGCCGCGCGATCGCTTCGAGATGCGTTGCGCGGCCGAGCAGGGTGACGTCGAGGCCGGCCTGGCGCAGGAAGCCACCGAACACCGAGCCGAGCGCGCCGGCGCCGGCGATCAGGATGCGCATCGACGTCGCGTCAAGCGCGCTCTTTGAGGATGCGGCGCAGGATCTTGCCGGACGGATTCTTGGGGATCTCGTCGATGAACTCGACGGCGCGGATCTGCTTGTAGCCGGCGACGCGCCCGGAGACGAAATGCATGATCTCCTGCGCGCTGACCGTCGCCCCGGCGCGGCGGACGATGAAGGCGCGCGGGATCTCGCCCGCTTCGGGATCCTGCTTCGGGACGACGGCGCAGTCGGCGACGCCGGGATGCTCGAACAGCAGTGCCTCGAGCTCCGCCGGGGCGATGCCGAAGCCCTTGTACTTGATCATCTCCTTCTTGCGGTCGACGATGTAGACGTAGCCGTCGGCGTCCTTGTGGGCGATGTCGCCGGTATGCAACCAGCCGTTGCGCAGCGCGCGCGCCGTCTCCTCCGGCGCCTTCCAGTAGCCCTGCATGATGTGCGGGCCGCGGATGATGATCTCGCCGACGCCGCCCGGCGGCAGCTCCTGCGAGGGATCGTCGATGTCGACGATCTTCTCCTCCTGGTCCGAGACGCGCCAGCCGACCGAGTCGAGACGGATCATCTCGGGGTTGTCGACCGGGTTCAGGTGCGTGATCGGCGACGCCTCGGTCAGCCCATAGCCCTGCAGCACCTGCAGGCCGCTCAGGTCCTGCATGCGGCGGGCGAGCTCCGGGGCCAACGGCGCCGCGCCGCTCATGATGTAGCGCACCGACGAAAGGTCGTATTTCTTCAGCTCGGGCAGGTTGGTGAGCGCCAGCAGCACCGGCGGCACGGCGTAGAAGAGGGTGACGCCGTAGCGCTCGGTGATCGACAGCGCTCCATGCGGCTCGAAGCGCTCCATGATGCCCATCGAGGCGCCGCTCGCCACCGACGAGCCCATCAGCATGGTGCCGTAGATATGGTAGAAGGGCAGGAAGAGCAGCAGCACGTCGCGCTCGGTGATGCGGCCGCCCGACATGCACTGGATGTTGTTGCAGACCAGGTTGCGGTGGCTGAGCATGACGCCCTTCGGCAGCCCGGTGGTGCCGCTGGAGTAGGGCAGGGCGATCATGTCGCGCTCGAGGTCGAAGGTGAGGTCGGGTGGGCGCGTCGCCGGATGGCCGCCGACCACCGCGTCCCAGCTCAACGTTCCCGGCGGCGGTTCGCCGCCGATCACCAGCACGTGCTGCAGGGTGGGGATCGTGGCGCGCACCTTCTCCACCAGCGGGTAGCGGTCCTGGTGCACGATCAGTACGCGCGCTTCCGAGTCGCTCAGCTGATAGGCGACCTCCTCCTCGTGGTACGCCGGGTTGATCGGCGTCACCGCCCCGCCGGCTTTCGAGGTCGCCTCGAAGCTGATCAGATACTCGGGCCGGTTGGTCATGAAGAGCGCGACGCGATCGCCCTTGACCACGCCGAGCTCGCGCAGCCCGTTGGCGAGCGAGTTGCTCAGCCCCTCGATCTCGCGAAAGGTCAGCTTCTGGTCGTTGAAGACGGTCGCCCATTTCTCCGGCGTGCGCTCGACGGTGCGGCGCAGCAGCTCATGGTAGGGGATGCGCGGATAGTCCAGCTTGGGCCGCACCAGTTCGGGGCGAAACGTGCTCATTCGAGACCTCCTGGAGAGATAGGACTGCGGGCTGGGCCCTGTATAGCCTCACTGGCTTTGCCCAAGAACTCGGAAACCAACAACGGATTGCGCGGATTGAGCGGATTAGACGGAGTAGGGCTCAGAAATCCGTTCAATCGGCGCAATCCGTTGTTGCCTTTCTGCCTTCTTGGGCAAAGCCAGTCGCACTCAAGTCCTCAGTCCATCAGTCCATCTACCGATCCGTGTCTCGCGTTTCCAACCGGCAGCCACTATGCTTCGCCCCGGGGGCCAGATGGAGACTGCAGTCGTGCTCGCCGCGGGGCGCGGCACCCGTATGGGCGCCCTCACTGCGGCGACGCCCAAGCCGCTGCTGCCGGTCGGTGGGCAGCCGATCATCGTCCACGTGCTACGCGGCCTGGCCGCGGCTGGATTGCGGCGCGCCGTCGTGGTGACCGGGTATCTCGGCGAACAGATCGAGGCGGCGCTCGGCGACGGCGCGGCGTTGGGTCTGTCCGTGAGCACCTGCCGGCAGGTGCAGGCGGACGGTACGGCGCGGGCGCTGCTGCTCGCCGAGCCGCTGGTCGGCCGCAGCCCGTGCGTCGTCAGTTGGGGCGACATCCTGGTCCCGCCGGCGTTCTACGCCGAGCACGCCGCCGCGTTTGCGGCGCGGCCGTGCGCCGCGTTGCTGGCGGTCAACGCGGTCGAGGACCCCTGGGCCGGCGGGGCGGTCTACGCCGACGCCGACGGCCGGGTGACGCGTCTGGTCGAGAAGCCGCCGCGCGGGACGTCGGCGACGCAGTGGAACAACGCCGGCATCATGGCGTTCGCGCCGGTGGTGTTCGACTACGCGCGCGCCGTTCCGCGCTCGCCGCGCGGCGAATACGAGCTGCCGCAGGCCGTGGCGCGCATGATCGCCGACGGCCAGGAGGTGCGCGCCCTGCCGGTGCGCGGACCCTGGTCCGACGTCGCCACCGCGGCCGATCTGGCCGCGGCCGAGCGGCTGTTCGGCGCCGCGCCGGCGGTGGAGCGCGCCTCGTGAGTCGGCCGGCCGACCCCGACCAGCGCGTGAACGCGCTGGCCGAGCGCTTCGCGCAGCAATTCGGCCGCCGGCCCGAGGTGATGGTGCGCGCCCCCGGCCGGGTGAATCTGATCGGTGAGCACACCGACTACAACGGCCTGCCGGTGCTGCCGATGGCGATCGACCGGCAGGTGCTGGTCGCCGCCGCCGCGCGCGACGATCGGCGCGTACAACTCGCCAACTGCGATCCCCAGTTCCCGCCGCGCGCCTATCAGCTGCAGGCCGGCATCCGGCGTTTCGCGGCCGGCGACTGGGGCAACTACCACAAGGCGGCGGCCCAGGGCCTGCTCGCGGCGCTCGGACCCGACGTGTTGCGCGGCGGCGACTTTCTCGTCGCCGGCGACGTTCCGCCCGGGGCGGGCCTCTCGTCGTCGGCGGCGCTGCTGGTCGCCAGCGCACTGGCGCTGCTGGCGGTGAACGACCGCAGCCTGCCGCCGCTGCAGCTCGCCGAGCTGGCGGCGCTGGCCGAGCGCTACGTCGGCACCGAGAGCGGCGGCATGGATCAGGCGGTCTGTCTGCTCGGGCAGGCGGGGCACGCGCTGCGCATCGACTTCGATCCCCTGCGGTCGCGCGCCGTGGTGGTACCGAGCGGCGTCAGCTTCGTCGTCTGCCACAGCCTGGTGCAGGCGGAGAAGTCGGGCGCCGCGCGGGCGGCGTACAACAGCCGCGTCGTCGAGTGTAGTCTCGCCTGCCGGGTGCTCGATCGCCTGCTCGGCGCCAGCCTGCCGCGGCCGCTCGCCCACCTCGGCGAGCTGCGCCGGCTGTTTCCCGACCGCTCGCTGGCCGATTTCGTCGCCCTGCTGGAGAATGCCCTGCCGCCCAGGCCGCTGCGCCTGGAGGAGATCTCCGATCGCATCGGCGCGCCGGTCGAACACCTTGCGTCGGCGGCCGATCGCAGTGCGGCGCCGCGTGCCACCTATGCGCTCGTCCAGCGCGCTCGCCACGTGGTCAGCGAGGCCGAGCGCGTTGACGAAGCCGAGGCGGCGCTCGCCGCCGGCGACTGGTTCGGCCTCAGCGCCCTGATGGATGCCTCGCACGCCAGCTGTCGCGACGACTACGACATCAGCAGCCCGGCCCTCGAAGCGCTCATCGCCGCAGCCAAGGCCGCCGGCGCGGTCGGCGCCCGCCTGACCGGCGCCGGCTTCGGCGGCTGCACGATCAACCTGGTGCCGAGCGGCGACACGGCGTTGTTCCTGGCCATGATCGAGCGGTCGTTCTACCAGGACAAGAGCGACGCGCGCCGCCGCGAGCACTGCTTCGTCGTGCAGCCGAGCGCCGGCGCGGCGGTGATCCGATGGTAGCGGAACTGCGGGCGGTCACCCCGCCTGCAAGGCTCGGCTCGTTGCGAGCACGACTGGAGGGCGCCGCTCCGTCGGCGCC
>JBOHWA010000048.1:0-5200 GCA_050735855.1 Binatia bacterium | reverse complement strand
GCACGGGGTCGGATGCCCCGTGCCGCCCCTCGCCGAACTACGGCGTCGGTACGAGCTCGCCGAAGCGGAACACGTTGGCGACGTTGAGCCCCTGCTGGAACGCCGGGGCCGGCGCCGCCAACTGGCCGCCCGAGCCTACCGTGCCGAAGTTCTCACAGCTGAACGGCTCGCCAGCGATCGCCAGCGTGATGTTGCCCTTCACCGCGGTCGCGGTCGTGGTGGTGAAGGCGAAGGTGAGGAGCGGCCCATCGTACGTGACCGTCGTGCAGTCGAGGACTTCGCACGGCGTCGCGATGTTCTCGAAGTGCAGGGGGACGATCAGATTGCCGTCGCCCGGCCCGGAGGGGTCGCCCAGATCGAGCATGACCATGAACTCTTCGCCGACGTCGCCCAGCGGTTGAAACGCGCGCGTGTCGTAGGCGGTGCCACCGTCGCAATCGATGCTGCCCGTGGTCGCATCGGCGTCCATGTTCAGGCAGAGGCAGCTGCCGTCGAGGACATCGACCTCGAGGATCAGATCCTCGGCCAGCCCGAGGGTCGCGATCCCGTCCCCGTCCGGCTCGCCCAGCTCCAACGTCAGCGGTCCGGGGCTGAAGGAGTTGGCCGCGTTGGCGTTGCCGAGGCCGGTGGTGAACAGACCCGTGGCCGTCGTGCTCGCCTGGCCGCTCAGCGTGCCCGGAGCGATCGTGTAGATGCGCGTCGTTCCCGGCGGCGTGACCGCGCAGCCGTTGAGTGAGTTGCTCACCGCCTTGATCAGCTCGTTGATGCTGACGACGCCGTCGCCGCTCGGATCAAACGCCGGACATTGCTCCAGGTCCGCGGTGCCGAGCGAAATGCCGACGCCGAGGATCAGCTCGTTGATCTTCACCTGGCCGTCGCCGTTGCAGTCGCCGACGCAGACCTCTTCGCCCGCCAGCGCCGTTGAGGCCATCCCCCAGCTCAGCGCGCCCAGCGCGAATGCCGTTACGATCGTTGCCGCTGTCTTCATTTCCCATGTCCCTCCCGAGCGCATAAAGGCAGACGGGCGTCAGGAATTCAATGCGCGAAACCCGCGCCACGACACCGACTTGCGATGACGCAGCGCAGCAGCAGCATGATGCACCGCGTCGCCCAATCCCGGCCCTGAACGTGCGAAGGCCCCGGTGGGCGCCGGGGCCTTCGCTGCGGCAACTTTCCCCTGGTGTGGGAAGCACCAGGGGACCAAACAAAGAAGGAAGAATCACCTCATCCGTATGGCCCGTGCAGCGCTTAGTCAACAAGAAATCGCAGGGCCTATTTTCGCTCCAGATTGCGCAGGAATGGCGTCGGTTTGCGCAGCGCGTGCAGGCGCTGCAGGGCCCTCGCGTGGCGCGGCGCGGGCAGCGTGCGGCGCAGCGCGGTGCCGCCGACGATTTCGATCAAACGGCCGTCGTAATTGGTGAAGTTGCAGCGGTCGATGCGGAAGGGGACGCTGTCGGGGTCGATGATCAGGGTGGCGCCGCCGGCCTCCAGGGCGATCTCGCCGGGCGCCTCGGTGATCTCGGTGGCGTCCTCATCCTCGAACCAGCCGATCAGCGAGCCGGTGGTGGGCGAGTCGACCTCGGCGCCGTAGAACAGCGGCGGGTCGAAGCCGCCGAGGAATTCGACGACGATGAACTCGCCGTCGCTGGTCCACAGCACCTCGAGATCGTCGGCGCCGCAGTTGGCGTTCCAGCGCCCGATGTAGAAGCAGGCGGGGGTGGACGGATCGATGTTGTCGTCCTCGAAATCCACCGGGCACGGCTCGGGCTCCGGCGTCGGCGTGGCGGCCGGGCAGCCGTTGAGCGAGTTGTTCACCGCGCGGATGAGCTCGTTGATGGTCACCTCGCCGCTGTCGTCACAATCGCCGCAGCATTGGGCGGCCGACGGCCCGGCGAGGGCGAGCAGGGCGAACAGCGCGATCAGCAGGGGCATGGCGGGGTCTCCTCGCTCCACAGCATGGAGGGGAGACACCGGCCGAGCAAGTGGGACCGGCCCGGCGGCCGGTCCCACCGCGCTCAATCGTCCTTGCGCCGGTCGAAGGCGTAGATGACGCGTTCGTTCAGCGGGTTCTGGCCGGTCAGGTTGGCGGTCGATTCCCATACCACGAAGCGACCGTTGCTCAGGCGCGGCACGAAGTTGTTGCCGAAGAACGAGCGCGACACGACGATCAGATTGCTGAGCTTGCGATCGTAGAGGAAGACGCGGCGGTTGATCACCGCGTTGGCGCCGCTCTCCAGGTTGCTGGTCGACTCGAAGGTGACGAAGCGGCCGCGCGGGTTCATGTGTGGGTGGACGTTCTCGCCCGCCGTCGACTGGGTGATCTGCGACAGGACACCGCGATCGATGACGAAGATCTCGGAATTGCCGTCGGCGTTCTGGCCGAGGTAGTTGGCGTTGGAGGAGAAGGTGAAGATGCGGCCGCGCTTGGCTAGCTGGCCGGCGCGGTTGTCGATGCCGGGGCCGCTGGTGGTGAGCTGGGTGATCACCCAGGTCTGGCCGCGCAGCTCGCCGTAGAAGACCTCGCGGTTGCCGTCGGCGTTGCCGCCGGTGAGATCGCCGTCGGAATCGAAGTGGACCTGACGGCCGCTCTGGGTCGACGGCCGGTGGTTCTGCACCGGCGCGACGGTGTTGGTGACCTGCATCCAGGTGTTGCGGTTGATGTCGAAGTAGAAGATCTCGCTGTTGCCGTCGGCGTTCTGCCCGGTCGGGTTGCCGATCGACTCCATCAGGACGTAGCGGCCGTTGCGGCTCGGCGCCGGCTCCTGCGAATCGATGCCGGCGGCGCCGTTGGAGATCGCGTCGACCACGACGTTCGGATCGTTCGGGCTCTGACGGCGGAAGTCGCGCGCCGACCAGCGCACCACTTCCTTCGACAGGTCGGCGTTCTGCCCGACCAGGTCGGCATCCGAGGTGAGGAAGATGGTGCCGCCCTGCGTCGCGCGCGGCGTCAGCACTTCGTTGTTGCCGCTCGGATCGTGGGTCAGCTGGGTGATCAGCACGCAGGCGCCGTCGGTGATGATCGGGTCCTGGTTGAGGTCCGCCGGGCAGTCGCTCTGCTTGTTGCACGCCGCGCCGGGGCTGACGCCGCCGAGACAGAAGGAATTGTCCTTGCCGTTCGGCTTGCGGTTGAGCAGGAAGGCCTCGTCGCTGCCGTCGGCGTTGGCGACGCTCAGGCGGATGTCGCCGTTGAGGTCCTTGTCGGAGGCGAACGAGATGTAGCGCCCGTTGGGCGAGATGTCGGGCGCGCGGCCGAAGGTGAGGAACTCGACCTCCTGGCCGCCGCCGCCGTCGTCACACATCGCCAGCACGCTGGGGAAGCCGGCCGGCGCCGGGGCGCAGAGGAACTCGATGAACAGCGTGTCGAGCCCGCCGAAGCGCTCGACGATCTGGTCGCCCGTGCCGGTGGGGAAATCGATCGTATGCAGCGGCCCGCTCTGCGAGCCCCACCAGTTGAGCGTCGCATCGACGGTGCCCTCGGGCGCCTCGTTGGCCAGGCCGATGGCGTTGCCCTCGATGTTGTTCTGCAGCACGCGCACGCCGGCGGCGCCCGGCTTGATGACCAGGCCGTCGGTGACGCTGTCGCGGATGTTGTTCTCGAGGCACTGCGTGCCCGGCTGGAGGTTGGCGAGCACGACGCCGGCCGCCGCCGAGTTCTCGATCGTATTGAGCGCCAGGCTCGCGTTGGCGCCGAGGCCCTGCAGATTGACCGACGCGCCGCTGCCGCCGCCGCCGGTGATGGTGTTGCTCTCGATGGTCACGAAGATCGCGGCGGCGCCCTCCTGCTGGTCGAGGTCGATGTGCGCCGCATTGGCGGTCATCGTGTTGGCGGTGATCGACGCGCAGTCGATCTTGCGCTGCCAGCCGACGCCGAGGGCGCTGTTCTGCACGACGTTGCCGGTGATGGTGAGGTTCGAGCCGCGCCCGGGCGCGGCACAGCTCGCCAGGCCGAGGCCGCAGATCTGATCGGCCCGGATCGCCGCGGTGGTGCCTTCGACGGTCAGGTCTTCGATGCGCACGCCGCTGCGCCGCACGTCGAGGGCGACGCCGGGGCTGGCGATGGTGGTCACGGCGGCGCCGCCGGTCGAGCGCAGCGTCACTTCCTGGTCGATCAGTACCGACTCGTTGTAGGTGCCGGGGCAGACCGAGACGATGTCGCCGCTGCTCGAAGCGCTGATCGCCGCCTGCACGCTGCCGAAGGACGGCGCGCCGCAGCCGCCGACGAAGCGTTCGGTCGGCGGGCCGGCGGGCGCGAAGGTGCAGGCGGCCGACAGGGTGCAGTCGGGCTCGCAACCGTCGCCGGCGAAGGCGTTGGCGTCGTCGCAGACCTCGCCCATGTCCACTTCGCCATTGCCGCAGAACGGCTCGCCGAAGGTTTCGATGCGCGGGCCGAGCTCGAGGTCGCCGGCCTGGTTGGGATCGACGTCCACCTCGACGCTGAACACGGCGGAGAGATCGACGGTCGGGAAGCTGCTGTAGAGGAACTGCACGCTCGTGGCGCCGCTGACGACGACGTTCTGGGTCGAGCTCTCGGTGATCACGCCGTCGCTGATGCGCACCGTGACCGCGCAGGGCACAAACGAGGCGTCGCCGACCAGGTCGAAGGTGATGCCGTCGCCCGGCGCCAGGTTGGCGTTGAGCCCGGCGCCGTTACCGTCGTACAGCAACGCCACGCGGCCGTTGGCCAGCACGGTGGACGAATAGACCAACCGCTCGGCCATCGTGATCACGCCGCCGCGCACTTCGGGGCTGCCGCCGCCGACCGCCGTCGCCTGGACGGTGAGCTGGCGCGCGCCGCCGAGGACGCCGCTGAGGCCGCTGTCGACCACCGTGGTGGTACCGAGCGTCGTCCGCGTCACCCCCGGGGGGTCGGCGGTGTTGAGGCCCGCGTCGCTGAAGTCGTCGATCACCGTCTGCGCGGCGACCGGACCGCCGGCCACAGCCAGCATCGCCACCGCGGTCCACACGGCGGCGCGGCGCACACGCCTCCTGTCAAGTCCTGCCATCCCTGTCCCCCTTTGCTGAGCTGGCTCAAGGACTGAACCAACGCATGCTTTGTGGCACAGCCGTTGGAAGGTTGGCAATGGGGAAAAACGGTGGTGGGCCTGTTCGAGGCTGACGTCAGCCTCGCCGTAAGTGACGCTGCGCGCGAGTGGCAGCCGGGTGGAGGGCGCCGGTCCCTCGGCGCCGTGCTGATCCCACC
>JBOHWA010000047.1:0-3904 GCA_050735855.1 Binatia bacterium | reverse complement strand
TCCTCGGCGGTCGAGCGGATGGAGAGCGGCACCGCGACGCCGCCCAGCCCCCAGATCGCGAAGCTCGCCGCCGCCATCGCCGGCGCGTTGGCGGCCATCAGCCCGACCGGCTGGCCGGCGCCGACGCCGCGCCGCGCCAGCCAGTCGGCCAGCTCATCGATCGCGGCGGCGAGCGCGCCGTAGGGCAGGGCGCGGCCGCGGAAGTGCAGCCCACCCCGCGCCCCGCGCCGCTGCGCCTGCAGATGCACGAACGCCGGCGTGGTCGGCAGCAGCAGCGGGCTCAGCGCGGCCATACGGCGCTCGGTGAACGACTTGGCCGGCGCGTCATCTCACGGCTCATAGAGCTCGACGAACACGGTCCGCCCACCCTCGATCCTGCGGATCACCAGCCAGTCGCCCTTGTACGCCTTGTGGTCGTATGGGCCGAGGCTCATGTGCGTGCGCGGCCCGCCGTTCACCGCCGGCAGCATGCGCACCTTCTCGAGCCCCTCCTTCAGCCCCTTCGGCGTCAGCAGGTTGGCGCGCGCGATGCCTTCGGCGATCAGGCGGGCGCTGTCGTAGCTGAGCGCCGTGACCGTGTGGTCGCGGCGCTTGCCGAGGCGCGCGGCGACGCGGTCAAACATCGGCTGCAGGCGCGGGTTGTCCTCGCACATCTGATCGATGCCGTACCAACCTTCGAGCGCCGCCATCCACTCCGGCTTGGCGTAGCAGAACTGGAACGCGGTGGTCATGACGCGCGGCGGGCTCCACTGCATGCGGGCGAAGATCGGCCCCATCAGGATGGTCGGGTAGCCGTAGCCGAGATAGGCGAGACAGTCGGGGCGCTGATCGCGCATCGTCTGCAGCGTCCGCTCGAGATCGTCGGGGACCTGCGTCGTGTACTTCTCGATCAGGATCTCGAGACCCTCGCGCGCCGCGTAGTGGCGAAAGTTCGAGGCGTACTCGACGCCGCCCGGGCTGATCTCGTGGATCATGCCGACGGTCTTGTAGCCCTGGCGGCGGATCCAGGTGGCCATCATCGCCGCCTCCTCGGCCAGGCCGCCGTTGCCGAGGTTGAAGCAGAACTCGCCGAAGTAGCGGTCGGTGCCGGTCCAGGTCAGCGCCGGCACGCCGGTCGCGTTGATCACCGGCGCCAGCGCGAGCGAGTTGTCGGTGATCAGCGGGCCGATGGTGCACAGGGCGCCCTCGCGCACCAGCTCGAGGTAGCCGTCGATGGTGTTTTTCGCCTCCAGGCGCGGCAGGCCGATCGCTTCCTTGATCAGCAGCTCGACCGGCCGGGTGAGGACGCGCTGCTCGAGCGCCTCGTCGAAGGCGATGCGCAGCGTAGCGAGGAAATCGTCCTTCGTGCCCATGTCGATATCGATGAGCACGCCGACCTTGATCGGGGCGAAGGCGAGGCCGTGCGGCGTGGACATTATTGCTCGAGCCGGTCGGCGTAGCCGGCGCGCTGGAAGCGCTCGCGCAGCTCGCGCAGGTCGTCGGCGGCGAAGCGGCGGAAGGTGTCGGCGCCGCGCGGCCGCCAGTAGATCGGGTCGTCGACGCGGTCGACGAGAAACTTTTCGCGCCGCAGCGTGCGTTTGAGGATCTTGTTGGTGTGGGTGGCGGCGAGCTCGCGGCCGATGCGCAGGAAGGTGGGGCGCCAGCGCGGCGGCAGGTCGGCCTCGGCGTCGAGGAAGCGGGCGAACGCGTCGGGATCGAAGCGCGCGCCGGCTCGCAGGACGATCGCCGCCATCACCTGATCGCCGGCTTCCGGATCGGGGACGCCGTAGACGCTGGCCAGCATGACGTCGGGGTGGTGTGCCAGGGCGTCTTCGATCGGGCGGCCGAGGAAGTTCTCGCCGCCGACGCGCAGCCACTCGGCGTCTCGGCCGGCGAAGTAGATGAAGCCGTCGGCGTCGGCGTAGCCGAGATCGGCAGTGTGGAAGAAGCCGTCGCGCGTGCGCTCGGCGGTCGACTGCGCGTCCTTGTAGTAGCCTTCGAAGAGGAAGCGGCCGGTGGTGTTGACGATCTCGCCGACCGCCTCGTCGGCGTTGAGCAGCATGCCGGCCTCGTCGAAGTGCGCCGGCGGGCACTCGCGCCCGTCTTCGGCGAGGATCTTGACCCCCGGGCTGCGGCCGAGGCTGCGGGCCGGGTCGTCGGCGCCGCGCTGAAAGCCGACCCCCACCTCGCTGGCGCCGTAGCCGTCGATCACCTGGCAGCCGAAGCGTACGCCGAAGGCGACGATGTACTGGCGCGGGGCTTCGTTGCCGTAGGCGAGGCGCAGCGGGTTGTCGGCGTCGTCGGGCTGCGCCGGCGTGTCCATGATGTAGGCCAGCGGGTTGCCGACGTAGTTGAACAGCGTCGCCCGATAGCGGCGCACGTCGGCGAGAAAGCTGCTCTTGCTGAAGCGCCGCGCCAGCGCCAGGCCGCCGCCGGCGAGCAGCGGCGGGGCGAAGGCGAGGACCTGCGCGTTGGCGTGGAAGAGCGGCATGGCGCAGTAGATGACGTCGTCCGGCGTGCAGTGGCACATGTGCAGCGAGGCGCCCCAGCCGAGCATCATCAGACGGCCCTGGCTGTTGAGCACGCCCTTCGGCGCCTTGGTCGTGCCGGAGGTGAAGACGATCATCAGCAGGGTGCTGGAGTCGATCGGCAGGTGCGGATCGGTCGCATCGACCTCGGCCAGCGCGACCTCGAGATCGCGCCAGTCGGACGGCATCTCGATCCCGGCCACGGGCTCGATGACCAGCACCGGCGGGGCCGGGCTGCCCGGCGCCATTGCGTCGGCGAGCTGTGCCGCATAGCGGTTCTCGACCAACACCAACTGGCAGTCGGCGTAGGCGACGTCGCGCGCCAGCGCGCTGCCGGTGCGGGTCGGGTTGAGGCCGACCAGCGCCGCGCCGGCGAGCCCGCAGCCGAGCTCGGCAAAGACGAAGGCGGGCAGGTTGTCCATCAGCACGCCGATGTGGAACGGCTGCCCGTCGACGCGATGGCGCAGGAAGAGCTGCGCGTAGCGGCAGGCTTCCCGATAGGTCGCCTCGAAGGTCCACTGCCGATCGTCGGCATAGAGGAAGACGCGCTCCGCGCTGTCGGCGGCGCGGGCGCGCAGCGCCTCCGCCAGCGTCGGCGGCGGGGCGCTCATGTCCGGCACGGTCGGGGTGTCCATAGAGGCTAACGGGCGTTAGCCTGGCCGATACCAGCCCCTCGTTGCGCCTGTCAACGCGCCGCGGTCGTCGACGGTCAGTTTTGACTTTCTCGTGCCGATCTCCGAGGACAACGCCCATGCTCTATCTGCACGAGGTCATCGACATCGTCGGCACCGGTCAGGAAGCGTATCTGCAGACGGTCGGCGAGCGCGGCCGCCATTCGGAGCGCGAGGGCATCTCGCGGCTGATGGGCACCTGGAAGGTGATCGGCAGCACCAACCGCTGGCCGCGGGTGGTCAATCTCTGGGAGATGGACGGCTGGGATCAGTGGGCGGCGACGCTCGAGCGCCAGTTCCTGCCGGGCAAGCTGGACAGTGCGCTGGCACCGTGGTGGGCCAAGGCGACGCAATGGCGCAGCGGCGGATTCGACCGCATCCTCGAGCCGACCGCATACAGCCCGACCCGCGATGCGCTGCGCGCCGGCGGCCTGAAGGCCTGGGTGTGCGAGCACACCATCGTGCAATTGCTGGCCGGTCGGCGCGACGGATACCTGCAGGCGGTCGAGGAGACGCTGCGCCCGTTGGCTGAAGCGCGCGGCCTGACGTTGTTCGGCGCCTATGCGACGCCGATGCGCTCCGACGAGGCGGTGCTCATCTGGGCGGCGGCGGACTTTCGCGCCCTCTGCCGGCTGTATGAGGCGCGCGCCAGCGACCCCGATATGCAGCGGTGGGAAGGGCGCTTCAGCGGCTGGCGGCGGGAGTCGGAGACGATGTGGCTGGTGC
>JBOHWA010000046.1:0-3407 GCA_050735855.1 Binatia bacterium | reverse complement strand
GCACGGCGCCGAGGGACCGGCGCCCTCCACCAGGCTGGGATCTCGCTATCCTCGCTCTCAGTGGGGCAAGCCCGCGGTGGTGAAGGACGGTGAGAACGCACTACACGAGGGTGTGCCCGCGGGATTGAAACTGACCCACTGCGCGCCGGCGCGGCCACAGCAAGGCCGACGGGGCAGCGCGGTGGGCGTTCTCGCCCAGCGGGCGCGACGGCGCGGCGGGGGCGCAAATTGACTTGAGACCGACCCTTGCTATAGTCCCGACCCGTGGTTCACTCCTGAATCACAGGTTCGCCAGATGGGCTCACGCGTCGTCGTCATCATCCCCGCACGCTACGAGTCCACCCGTCTCCCCGGAAAGCCCCTCGCCGACCTCAACGGTCAACCGATGATCCAGCGCGTGTATGATCGCGCCGCGCGCGTGCGCGACGTCGACCGCGTGCTGGTCGCCACCGACGACGAGCGCATCCGCGCCGCCGTCGCAGGGTTCGGCGGCGACGTGGTGATGACCAGTGCCGCGCATCGCACCGGCACCGATCGCATCGCCGAGGTGGCGCAGAGCCTCGACGCCGACATCGTCGTCAACGTCCAGGGCGACCTGCCGCTGCTCGACCCCGCCATGGTCGATGCCGCGGTCGCGCCGCTGCGCGCCGACGCCGGCCTGCCGATGGCGACCATCAAGACCGCCATCCGCACGCGCGAGGAGCGCGACAACCCCAACGTCGTCAAGGTGGTGACCGACCGCGACGGCTACGCGCTGTACTTCTCGCGCCACGCGCTGCCATACCACCGCGATGGCGACGGCGGGCTCGGCCACAAGCACATCGGCCTGTACGTCTACCGGCGTGATTTCCTGCTCAGCCTCGCCCAGCTGGCGCCGACGCCGCTGGAGCAGGCCGAGCAGCTCGAGCAGCTGCGCGTGCTCGAATGGGGCTTTCGCATCCGCGTGGCCGAGGTCGACGCGGCGTCGATCGAGGTCGACACAGCGCGCGATCTCGAGCGGGCGCGCGAACAACTGACAGCGACGGACTCACATCGCTGAGGGGTGGGGGATGGCGAACGAAACCAAGCGGACCAAGTTCATCTTCGTCACCGGCGGCGTCGTCTCCTCGCTCGGCAAGGGCCTGGCGTCGGCGTCGATCGGCGCGCTGCTCGAAAGCCGCGGGCTGAAGGTATCGATCCTCAAGATGGATCCGTACATCAACGTCGACCCCGGCACGATGAGCCCGTTTCAGCACGGCGAGGTGTTCGTCACCGACGACGGCGCCGAGACCGATCTGGACCTCGGCCACTACGAGCGCTTCCTCTCGGTGCGCATGAGCCAGAAGAACAACTTCACCACCGGCCAGGTCTACGACGCGGTGATCGCGCGCGAGCGCAAGGGCGACTACCTGGGCGGCACCGTGCAGGTGATCCCGCACATCACCGACGAGATCAAAGGCCGCATCATGGCGGCGGCCGACGGCATCGACGTGCTGATCGGCGAGATCGGCGGCACGGTTGGCGACATCGAGAGCCTCCCCTTCCTCGAGGCCATCCGCCAGTTCCGCTGGGATCGCGGCCGCGACAACGTGCTCTACGTCCACCTGACCCTGGTGCCGTACATCTCCGCCGCCGGCGAGGTGAAGACCAAGCCGACCCAGCACAGCGTCAAGGAGCTCACCGGCCTCGGCATCCAGCCGGACATGCTGCTGTGCCGCACCGATCGCCAGCTCGAGCCCAAGATCAAGGCCAAGATCGCCCACTTCTGCAACGTCGACGAGGCCTCGGTGATCACCGCGCGCGACGTCGACTGCATCTATGAAGTGCCGCTGGCGCTGCATGACGAGGGCATCGACGAGCGCCTGGTCGAGAAGCTCAACATGTGGACCGGGGCGCCGAATCTGTCGAAGTGGCAGAAGGTCGTCCACACGGCCAAGACGGCGCGCGAGGCGGTGCACATCGCGGTGGTCGGCAAGTACGTCGACCTGGCCGACTCGTACAAGAGCCTCAACGAGGCGCTGGTGCACGGCGGCTTCGCCAACGAGTGCCGGGTCGAGCTCGACTTCGTCGACTCGGAGAAGATCACCACCGAGGGCCTGCCCGACCTGCTGACGCGCGCCGATGCGGTGCTGGTGCCGATGGGCTTCGGCCCGCGCGGCACCGAAGGCAAGATCGAAGCGGTCCGCTACGCGCGCGAGGAGAAGGTGCCGTTCTTCGGTATCTGCTTCGGCATGCAGATGGCGGTGATCGAATACGCGCGCAACGTCTGCGGGCTGACCGGCGCCAACTCGACCGAGGTCGACGAGCACACCGCGCATCCGGTCATCCACCTGATGCAGAGCCAGCACATGGTGACGCGCAAGGGCGGCACGATGCGGCTCGGCGCCTATCCGTGCAATCTGGCCGAGCACTCGCTCGCGGCGCGCGTCTACACCAAGCGCAAGATCAGCGAGCGCCACCGCCACCGCTACGAGTTCAACAACGACTATCGGATGCAGCTGACCAAGGCCGGGCTGATCCTGAGCGGCGTGTCGCCGGACGAGGCGCTGGTCGAGATCGTCGAGCTCGCCGACCATCCGTGGTTCATCGGCTGCCAGTTCCACCCCGAGTTCAAGTCGCGGCCGGTGGACTGCCACCCGCTCTTCAAGGGGTTCATCCGCGCCGCCCTGCAGCACAAGGCCGACGCCGGGCGCACGCCGCTGCTCAGCGCCGTGCGCGCGGCGCATTGATGGGCGCCGCGCGCCCACCTGGCGCGCGGTAGGAGCGCGCGCCATGGGACGGCAGGTCACGATCGGCTCGCTGCGCGTCGGCGGCGGCGGTCCGCTGGTCTTCATCGGCGGCACCTGCATGATCGAGAGCCGCGACAGCGCCCTGCGCCACGCCGCGGCGATCCGCCGGATCACCGATCGGCTGGCGATGCCGTTCATCTACAAATCGTCCTTCGACAAGGCCAACCGCACGTCGCTGAGTGCGCCGCGCGGGCCGGGACTCGACGCCGGGCTGGCGATCCTCGCCGACGTCCGGCGCGAGGTCGGCGTGCCGGTGGTCACCGACGTACACGAGACGGCGCAGGCGGCGCCGGTCGCCGCGGTGGTCGACCTGCTGCAGACGCCGGCGTTCCTCTGCCGGCAGACCGACTACCTGCTCGCCGTGGCACGCGCCGGCAAGCCGGTGAACGTGAAGAAGGGGCAGTTTCTCGCCCCTTGGGACGTCGGCCCGCTGCTCGAGAAGGTCGCCTCGACCGGCAACCACGACCTGCTGGTCACCGAGCGCGGCGCCAGCTTCGGCTACAACAACCTGGTCGCCGACATGCGCAGCCTCGCCGTGCTGGGCGAGCTCGGCTATCCGGTGGTCTACGACGCCGGCCACAGCGTCCAACTGCCCGGCGGCCAGGGCGGCGCCTCCGGCGGCCAGCGCCAGTTCATCCG
>JBOHWA010000045.1:0-1563 GCA_050735855.1 Binatia bacterium | reverse complement strand
CGCCCATGGCGGGCGCCGGCGCGTCCGCCGCCGGCGGATCGCAGCGCGGGCGCACGGCGAGGAACTCCATCACGTCGGCGATCGCCAGCGTGTCCGCCATCGCCTGGCTGCCGAGGCCGACGAAGGTCTCCAGGGTCAGGCGCAGGCGGGCGGTGGCGGCGCCGAAGATGGCCAGGTCGCCGACGCTCACGCCGCCGTGCAGCACGCGCCAGGCGACGTGGACGAAGGCGGCGTAGATCGCCGCGGTGGTCAGCACGACGAAGCCGGCGCTCTGCTCGAAGCCGCGCCGGGCGAGCCGCCAGTCCTGGTCGCGGAAGTCCTCCATCAGGGTGCGAAAGCGTTGGGTCATGATCGGCGCCAGGCGCAGCAGCTGCATCTCGCCGACCGACGCGGCGCTGGTCAGCGCACCGACGAAGTAGCTCGTCCAGCGCCGGTTGGCGGTGCGCGAGCGCTCCAGGGCGTGCTGCGCGGCGGCGAGGCGCCACTGCGCGCGCAGATAGGGGACGGTGAGCAGCAGCAGCAGCAGCGCCACCCACGGCTCGATCACCACCAGGATGGCCAGCAACGAGCCGATCTGCACGGCGTTGCTGGTCGCCGAGATGACGTTGGTCAGGAAGGCGGTGATGCGCCCGGCGGGGTTGTCGCGGGCGCGCTGCAGGAGATCCTGCGAGCGCGGGTCCTCGTAGAAGGTCAGGTCGAGGGTCGCGGCGTGGGCGAGCATGTCGGCGGTGATGCGGCAGTTGAGCGCATCGCGCAGGCGCGTTCTGATCAGGTTGGCGACCAGCGCGCCGACGCCCTCGAGCAGGGTCAGGGCGAAGCCCAGCGCCAGCCACGGCAGCAGCGGCGCCAGGTCGGGCGCGCCGCCGCGCAGGCCGGCGATCGCGCCGTTGACGATGCCGCGCGCGCTGAGCGCCAGGCCGGCGGGGATCAGCCCGCGCAGCAGCGAGACCGCCGCGACCCCGGCCAGCCAGCCCGGGCTGACCGCCCAGGCGAGGCGCAGCGCCCACTGCGCGCTGAGCAGCAGCGCGCCACCGCGTGCGCGGAGCGACTGCGCGAGGCGTTGCAAGGCGGTCATCGACGTCGCCCGCGCTACCGCATGCCTGCTGCACGCGCAAGTCTGCTGCCGGCTGCTCGCAGTGGGTCAGTGTGCATCCGGCTGGCTCGGCCCAAAGACTCAGAGACCCAACAACGGATTACACGGATTGAGCGGATTTCACAGAGTAGGACTCAGAATCCGGAAATCCGCTCAATCCGTGTAATCCGTTGTAGCTGTTGCCCCGCTCGCCGGCGGCGTGACGCACAGCGAGGCCGACCGCCGGCTGCCGCGTCGCTCGACGCCTCGCGCCCGCCCTGCTACGGGCTGGCGGACGAGGGCATGCCGCGGTCGGGGATGGGGCACATGGAGTCGATCAGCGTCGTCATCCCGACCTGCGGGCGGCCGGCGCTCCTGCAGCGCGCCCTGGCGTCGGTCACCGCGCAGCACCTGCCGCCGCTCGAGATCGTGGTGGTCGACGACGCCGCCGCGAGCGCCGACGCGGTCGCCGCCGCCGCGCTGGCGTCGGT
>JBOHWA010000044.1:0-2551 GCA_050735855.1 Binatia bacterium | reverse complement strand
GGGGTGGGGTGGGCGCCGCGCCTCCACCCCACCCGGCGCCGAGGGCCCGGCGCCCCCCAGATCAGCTGCGCTTGAACCACGCCGGATAGGGCCGGGCGTGGAGATGGTAGTGGTCGGGGATCTGGCGCATGTGGTCGTCGAAGAACCAGCCGTTGGCGTACTTCGCGTCGGCGATGCGCGCCAGCACCTGTTGCATGTAGGCGCGCTCGTCGTCGGTCGGTCGGGCGCGATGCGCGCCGAGGACGGCCATCGGCACATCGCACGAGTCGCAATCGATGACCACGAAGCGGAACGGCGCATCGTGCTCGGCGTACCAGGTCGTGGTGCGCCGCAGATCGCAGAGTTCACAGGCCACGGCCCGGCCCGGCGATCAGCATCCGCGCGCGGGCGCGGGGCAGGCGGAACGGAAGGGGGGCGCCGGCTGGCGCCCCCCTCGCCGGATCACGCCTTGGTGACGTTGGAGGCCTGGGGGCCCTTCTTGCCTTCGGTGACCTCGAACTCGACCCGCTGGCCTTCTTCGAGGCTCCGGAACCCTTCACCGGCGATGGCGCTGTAGTGGACGAACACGTCCTCACCGTCATCGCGCTTGATGAAGCCGTACCCCTTCTCGGGGTTGAACCATTTCACTGTACCTTGCGGCATGCGCTTCCTCCTTATTCTGTTCTCGTCCTGCGGGAAGCGGCATGTCTGGAAAGGCGAGCGGTGCTTGCACTTACTAGAGCACGGCGCGGGGAGCGCCGGACTCACCAGAACGTTTGCTTCTCTTCCCCGTGACTACGGACACCCTATAACTGATGCGCACGCGGGCCGCAAAGAGAAAATCGCCAGCGTCCGCGGGCGATCAACGCCAGATGACGTGCAGGTCCGCCTGTGTCGCCCCCCGGAAGCAGGGCGACTCGATCTCGGCCTCGAAGGTGCCCTTCCCGCCCGGGGGGAGGGTGGACGGCTCGACGTCGATCTCGGTGTTGACGCACTCGTCGCCGCTGTTGGGATCGACGACGCGCACGGCGACGGCGACCTCGACCGCCTCGGCCCCACCTTCGTTCTTCACCGTCCCGGTGAACGACTGGAGCGCCGGCCCGACGCCGATCTCCTCGTGCCCGCTGAGCACCACCTGGGCCGGGCCCTTGGCGGCCGGGGTCGCCTCGCCGGTCGCCGGCGCCGTGTCGGCGGCGGCTTCGGGGGGCGGTGGCGCCGCAAGCCGGCGCGGCATGTCGTTCTTCTCGTAGTCCTTGACCTGCGGCGGCGGCGCGTCGGCAAAGTGCACGACGCCGTTTGCGTCGGTCCACTTGTACACCGTCTGCGCCAGCGCCGATTGCCCGGCCAGCGCGACCAGCACCGCGCATACCGCCACAGCCGCCCTGCGGTGCTGCATCGTTTTCATGGCGCGAGATGGTAGACGCGGTCGGATGACCGGTCAACGCGCATTTTCGCGCGCTGGGTGAGCTGGTGTGCGGTCTGTCCCGGTAGAGCGGGCCTCCGTGCCCGTCTGGCGCGCTCCGGCGCGCCAGGCGCTCCGAATGAGCACCGGGCCCGCCCTACCCGGGAGCAGGGCGCTCTACCCGAGGGTGCGGTGGGTCAGGCTGGGCAGTTCGCGACGGACGCGGGCGAGATACTCGCGGTCGATCTCGGCGAGGATGGCGCCGGGCTGATTCGAGGCGCGGGCGATCGGCGTACCCCAGGGATCGACGATCAGGGAATGGCCGAAGTCGGGCACGCCGCTGGCGTTGCGTCCGATCTGGTTCGGCGCCACGACGTAGCACTGGTTCTCGATGGCGCGCGCCCGCAGCAGCACCTCCCAGTGCTGGGCCCCGGTGGGGAAGGTGAAGGCGGCGGGGACGCAGAGGATGTCGGCCCCCGCGGCGCTCAGGCGCCGGTAGAGCTCGGGGAAGCGCAGGTCGTAGCACACGCTGAGGCCGATGGTGCCGAGCTCGGTGGCGACGGCGACCACCGCGCCGCCCGGGGCGCGGGTATCCGACTCGCGCGCGCGCACGTGGCCGGCGATGTCGACGTCGAACAGGTGTACCTTGCGATACGCCGCCAGCAGCGCGCCGTGGCGGTCGAACACCGTGCAGGTGTTGTACGCCTTGGCCATCCCCGGCGCCTGCTCGAGCAGGGAGCCGCCGACCAGCACGATGCCGAGCTCGCGCGCCAGCCCGGACAGCCACTCGCTGGTCGGACCGGGGATCGGCTCGGCCGCCGCCAGCTCCTCCGCTCCCGGACCGCGCCAGTTGAACACCTCAGGCAACACCACCAGGGCCGCCCCGCGCTCGGCAGCCCGCCGCGTGAGCTCGCCGGCGGCCGCGCGGTTGGCGCCCTTGTCCGCGCCGGCGCTCATCTGCACGGCGGCGGCGAAAAAGGAGGAGGTCATGGCGGCGGCGCGACGCTAGCCAAGCGCGGTCGGGAAGACAACGCGCGGGGATGGGAGACGCGAGACGGGAGAACGTGGACGGAGAGGCGCGCCACCGGCGCGCCCCCTCTGTCTGGGTGCGGGTAGTGGGTCTGCCTCGCAATGAGTCACGCTGCCGGCGAGGGCCGCCTGGTGGAGGGC
>JBOHWA010000043.1:0-11523 GCA_050735855.1 Binatia bacterium | reverse complement strand
GAAAGTGCCACAGAAAGGAGACGGCCCCGCGATGAGCGGGGAGTCGGTGAAACGATCGGCAACGATCCGCGGCGACGGTGACGGCGCCGCGCGGCAAACCCCACCCGGAGCAAGACCAACACGAGGTTGCGTGGCCCGCGCTCGGCCTCAGGTACGTCGCTAGAGCCGGCGGGCAACCGCCGGTCGAGAGGAATGACTGCCGCCTCCGACAGGAGGAGACAGAATCCGGCTTATCGACCCTCTCCGGTCATCTGCACCCCCGCCGCGTCGAGCTGCCGGGCCTGGCCCGGCGGCGCTGCTCCTGATTCCCGTCGTCTCGCTTCCTGGCGCTGTGCCGCCGCTTCCTGGTTGCGACCCGCACGCTCCAGCAGCTGAGCGTAGTTGGTGCGTCCGTTGACGTAGTCTGGCTGGAGCTCGACCGCCTGGCGCAGCAGCTCGAGGGCGCCCGCCGCATCGCCTCGATCGTCGCGAATGAGCGCGAGGTTGTTGAGCAGGCGGGCGTCGCCCGGGTGGATGGCGAGCAGCTGGCGGTAGATCGACTCGGCCGCGTCGAGCGCGCCGGCGTCGCGCTCGAGCTCGGCGAGGGCGCGGCCGATCTGCACGTCGTTCGGCCGGTTCTGCAGTGCGCGCCGATAGTCCTGCCGCGCCTGGTCGAGCTGGCCCTCGGCCCGCGCCACTTCCGCGCGATTGAAATAGACGTCCGCATAGCCGTGCCCCGCGGCGATCAGGTCGTCGAGCATGGCGCGCGCGGCCGCGTCGCGTCCGGTCGCGCGGTACAGGTACGCCAGGTTGTTGAGTGCCGCCGCCCTGCCGTGCCCGGCATTGGCGACGATCTCTTCCTGCAGCGCGATGGCATCGGCGGGGCGTCCGGCGACCACATGCCACAGGGCGCGTGCCGACAGCACGGCGTAGTTGTGCGGATCGAGCGCCGCGGCGCGCTCGATCGCCGCCGCCGCCTGGTCGAGCTGCCTGGCGCGCAGATGGTAGTTGGCGAGGTTGCCCCACAGCAGCACGGCGGTGGGGCTCTGCTGCAGAGTCGTATTGAGAAACGTCAGCTCGTCGGCCCAGTCGCGGTTGCGCCGCAGCGTGGCCAGCGCGGCTGTCACCAGCACCGCGGCGACGAACGCGATGAGCAGCGCGCGCCGCGCCGGCGCGGCACGCGTTCGTTCGACCGCGCCCGCCACGGCCAGTCCGGCGAGCGCGGCGAAGGGAAACGACGCGAAGTACAGAAAGCGCTCGGCCATGACGTCGCCCATGTCGGCGGGCGCGGCGACGCGCACCAGGTTGACGATCGGCACGAACGACAGCGCCAGCATGCCGGCAGCGAGCGAGGCGCGGTCGGACGTACGGGCGCCGCGGCGCCACAGCGCCGCGAGCGCGAGCAGGATCGCGACGGATCCGATGAAGCGCGCATCGAGCCCGCCGGTGACATACGGATTCTGCACGTACGCGCTCGGATCGTAGGGTAGGAGCAGCCAGACGAGATAGCGCACGACGGTCGGGGCCATGCTCAACCAGACGGCCGGCCACCGATGTTCCGGCGGCGCCCCCGGCAGCGGGACCTGGATGACGAGGAAGCGCCAGACGATGTAGGCCGCGAGCAGCGCGAGATAGGGCGCCAGGGCGGCGAGGGTCGCCCGCCAGCTGCGTTTGTGGCTGATCAGCTCCACGAGCCCGATCCAGCCGATCAGCACGACGCTCATCTCCTTGGCGAGCAGCCCGCAGACGAAGGCGACAGCCGCCAGGGAACGGGCTGCGGCGCGGGCCCCGGATCCCTGCCGCTGGTCGTCCGCGATCAGGTGGAGCAGCAGGGCGGTGGCGCAGAATAGAAACGCCAGCAGGTCCGTTCGGCCGGCAATCCACGCAACGTTCTCGGTGTGGATGGGATGGACCGCGAACAGCAGGGCGGAGAGCGTCGCCGGCCAGAGCCCCCACCCGAGCTGCAGCAGCACCCAAGCGACCAGCAGGCTGCAGCCCGCGTGCAGCGCCACGTTGGTCAGATGATAGCCGAACGGCTGCAGGGCCCAGATGGAGAAGTCGGCGAGGTAGCTGACGGTCGTCAGCGGGCGGTAGTACCCGTACGGCACGTCATCCTCGAGGCGCTCGAAGAAGTCGCTCGAGAACACCGCGCCGAGGTGGTGCCACGACTTGATGGCCTGGTCGTTGACGATGAGCTTGCGGTCGTCCCAGACGAAATCCCCGCCGAGACTGTTCAGGTAGACCAGGACGGCGGCCAGCAGCACCGCACCCAGGGCAAGCGCGTACCACCTGGACGGTCCTGCGTCCGCCGCCGGAGTCTGTCCCCGCGCGGCGACGGACGCCGGCGTCTTGTGCTGGTGGTGTGCCCGCATGGCTATCGGCTCGGCAGGGTGACGGGACTAGATGCGAGAGGCGGGGCGCGTTTGCAAGCGCACCAGCGTTGACATGGCGCTGCTTTCTATCGTATCTCGCTTCCCTATTAGGGGCTTCGGAGCTGAGGTCTTGGACGCGAGCTGGCGGGACCGTGAGGGAGGCGCGATGCGCGGTCGACTGACTTGGGGACGGAACTCCCTGCGCGTCTTGGGCGGTGCCTGCGTGCTGGCAATTGCCATCGGTGGCACGCCTGACACGGCCGCCGCACGCGATCTCGTCGCCGACAAGTTGGACGACGGGGGGCCGGCGGGCTGGACCGCGCTCGATACGTCGACCCCCGGCCCGACGCCTTCCGCGTCTGAGAACGCGGGCGGAAGCCAATTCTGCAGCGACGGGATCGACAACGACTTCAACGGACTGATCGATTGCCGCGATCTCGCCTGCACCGGCGTCGCGCCGTGCGATGCGCATCCCGTGCCGGCGGTGTCCGGCCCATCGGGTCTTATCCTGGCCGGCGCCGTGCTCGGCGTCGCCGGATTGCTGGCCTTGGCGCGCACGCGCCGGCGAGCCAGGCGGTGAGCCGCCGAATCTCGACCCCGTAGGAGGTAAGGGGGACATGGCAGCGGCCGTGTCCCCCTTTTCTTTTCTCAGCCTCTTGTCCGCCTCGATCCCCGCCAGACTGCTGCCGAGCGATGAAGATTGGATTCGGTCGTCTGCTCTCCCCGGCTGCCGCTCTGGCGTTGTGGGTCGCGCTGACGCTCGACGACTCCGGGCCTGCGAGCGCCGTGCTGACGGCGGCGTTCGTCGCCTGGCTTCCAGCCGCCGGCGTCCTCGCGGGCGCGGTGCATTGGGCCGGAAGGGCCGTGCCCTGGCTGACGCAGCGCGATTTCGAGCACGCGGTACGGCGCATGCTCCTTCCGATGTCGCTGCTGCCCCTTGCCGCGCTCGGGCGTGTGCTTGCACTGCCCGCCCTGCCGGCGGTGCTGGGCATCGGCGTGGCGACGGTGAGCGCGCTGTACGCTGCCGCCGCGCTACCAGTTCCCGTTGGCGCCGCGTCGCGACGGCGCCTAGCGCGCGCCGGCTTGCTGGCGTCGCTGCTGCCTGGTCTCTTCCTCTTTCAGACGACCGTGGTGCACGACGCCTTCCAGTATCAGGCGACGGCGGTCAGCCTGCTGTTCGATCGCGACTTCAGTACCTTCGAGGAGCTCTTCTTCTTCAACAGCTACCGCTCCTACAATCCGTACCCTGAAGGATCGATTCGGTACCTCGGCGTTCCACTGCTCGAGCTGCCGGCGTTGTTGGTTGGCCACCTCCAAGCGAGCGCGCTTCGCTTCCTGGGATGGGGCTTTCCGGCGAACGGGTTCTCGCTGCCGTACACCTTCTGGCTCAGCCTGTGCTCGTCTGCGGCCGGCGTCGCGGGCGTCGCCCTCACCTATCGCTGGGTGGCCCGGCGGGTCGGCGCGGGCGGTGCCTTGGCGGCGGTGGCGCTGATGCTGTGGGCTTCGGCGCTGCCGATGTTCCTCTTCCTCTGGCACGGCTGGACGCACACCTACTCGATCCTCGGCGTGGGGCTCTTCCTGCTGCAGCGCGACCGGGTGATCGAGTCGAGCGCCCCGGGCGCCGCGCAGTGGTATCTGCTGGGCCTCATCGCCGGCGTGTTGTGCCTGATCTGGCCGGTGAACGGGTTGATCCTCGTGGTTCCCGCCATCGACCTGATGGCGGGACTGCCTGCCGGGCGGCAGCTGCGGGGTCGCGGTGCGGTCGTTCGCGCCGCGGCACTCGCCGTCGGCGTGCTGGTTGGGTTCCTTCCGCAATGGGCCGGATGGTACGGCGCGACCGGTCATTGGGCGGGCTCGACCTACGCCAAGGTGGGCGACTACTTTCGCTGGTCCCAGCCGATGATCGGAGCGTTGCTGTTCTCGTGGTCGCAGCATGGACTGGTGATCTGGCATCCGCTGCTGGTGCCGGCGGCGGGCGGGTTGTCGCTGCTGCGCGACCGGCCGCTCGGGCTGGCGCTGGGCGTCTGGATTGCGCTGCAGGTGTACGTCGTCAGCTGCTGGTCAGTGTGGTGGACGGGGATCGGGTTCGGTAACCGCTTCTTCCTCAACCTGGTGCCGCCGCTGACGCTGGGGCTCGCATACGGGTTGGACTGGGTATGGCGGCGGCGCGAGCGGTTCGATCGGACCCGCCGCGCGCTGCTGGTCGGCGTGGCGCTGCTGCTCGTCTGCGCCAACCTCAGCCTGCTGGCCGCCTACCGGTCCGACGTCATTCCGATGGGCATCAAGGGGCCGAACTATGTGCAGGACGGGCCACCTTCGACCCGCGAGCTGGCGCACACGCTGCTGTTTGAGGCGCCTCTGACGCCGGGGTTCCTCACGCAGGATTTCTGGATCAATCAGTCATTCGTGATGGCGCGCCTACGCACGGCGCTGGGTGGAGACGTCGGCGCCTGGCTTTCCGCCGGACTTGCGGCGGTGCTGCTGTTGGCCGTGTGGGGGCTCGTGCTCCACGTCGCCTTGCGCCCGGGCCGCGCCGCGGTAGCGGCGACGTCGCGTGCTGCTGCTGAGCGGATCGGCGGCCGGCGATGGCGGCTTTTGCCTGGCGTAGCGTGCACCATCGGGCTGCTGGCCGTGAGCGCCTGGCTCGCGCTGGCGGTCGGCCGCGCGCCGGCGAGCTATCCGTTCTTCCGCTTCGACGCCGGCGAGACCATCCTGCGGCCGGGACAGAGGGCCAGCTTCGTGCCGCAGGGATACCTGGAGCGGACGCGCGAAGTCGATCTCATCAGCTTCCTCACCTATGCGGTCTTCGTTCCGCAGGGCCGGCCGGTCGCACAACTGCATGTCACGGTCGAAGGCGGCCAGACGTTCGAGTTCCCGCTCGTCGCCGGCGTGCACACCGCCGAGACGTCGGCCTACCGGCCGGAGGTCAGGTACCTGGTCGCGCACGGCGACGAGCACACGGTTCCCGTGCACGAGTGGATCACCAGGGCGTACAGCCGCGCCGTGTACCCCGCGCATGCGTTTCTCGCGCGCTTCCCCTTGCCCGACGCGCTGCGCGTCACGCGTGTCGAGGTGGTGATGCTGGCCGGAGGCGGCGACCTCGTGCTGCGCGATGTGTTCCTGCGCGGCGAGGACGCCGAGGGTCGCGGCGCCATGGATACGACCGATGGATGAACGCCTGGTCCGCCTCTGGGGCCCCTTCGTGCTGGTCGTCGGTATTGGACTGACCCTCCTCGGCGATCGGTCAACCCCAGTCCCAGACGCCCTGTCGGCGAAGGCGCCGGTCGTCGTCGTGCTCCTACCGGGGCCAGGCCCGGCAGGGTTGGAGGCGCTCGATCTGCTCAGTCGATTGCGGCGGCCCAACCCGTCGGGCATGCCCTGGTTGGGCGGCGACCTGATCGACGTTCCCGGTGCCAGCGACTACCAGTTGTGGCGCCGCGCCGTCACCGGGCGGATCAGCCCCGAGCCCGACACGGTCGACCTGCTGGCGCAGGCAGGTATCCCGGTCTATGGCGACTGGAATTCGGCGCCGGACGCCGCCAGCGATCAGGTGCACCTGGTGCAAGCACGCATGCACGCGGAGGTGCCGGGCGGGCATGGGCCAGCGGCGGTGGTGCTGCTGAACTGCTCGAGGAACATCGAAGCGCTCGCCACGGATCCGTGCCGCCGCGTGTTCCTGGATGCCGTGCAGTTGCTCGAGGCCGCAGCAGGGCAAGGCGGCGTGGGACTGCTGCTGACCGTTCCCATGCGTGGGTTTCCGCAGATCGGCAGCGTCTGGGTGATCGGCGGGGAGGTCCAAGAGGGCACCGACTTCCGCCTTCGCATGATCGACATGGCGCCGGCCATGCTCCGGCTGCTTGGCCTGCCGCTGCCGCCGGCGCTCGACGGCGGGCCCGCGTACGACATGATGCGCTTCGAGCAGCTCTTCCATCGCCCGCTACGCTGGGAGGGAGGGGGGACGTGAGGGAGGCCGCGCATGTTTGGCTGGCGATGATCGCGCTCCTCGTCGGACAGGCGCCAGCTACCGCGGCGTCGGACGCGGCCGCCGTGCCGCGCGTGCTGCGAATCCTCCCGGTTGGGGTGCGGCTGTGGCTGGGGACGACGGCGGGCCTGTGGGAGCTGGACGACGGTGGGCGAGTTGCGCGCGTGTGGGACGAGGCCGACGGACTGCCATCGGGGGTCATCTACGACACTGCGGTCGACGGCGCGGGAACCCTGTGGGTGGCGACGTCGCGCGGTATCGCCCGCCGGCGCGGGCGGCGGTTCGAGGCGCTGACCGAGGGGCTGCCGACTGTCGTCACCACCGCGCTCCTGCCGATGCGCTCGGGAGAGCTCTATGCCGGCACCGCGCGCGGGATCGCTCGTCTTGTCGGCGCGAAGTGGGAGCCGGTGTTCGAGACGCACGAGTTTGGGCGCGACCGCGTGCTGGCCACCGCGGAAGCGCCGGATGGAACGGCCTGGTTCGCCAAGGAGCGAGCGCTGACCAGCATCGCGCCGCGCGGCGAGATGGAGGTGCTGTATCGCGACCCGCTGAATCCGGACCCCTCGGTGGGCCCGCCGTCGACCCGGGTGCACGCGCTCGCGTTCGACGTGGTGGGCCGGCTGTGGCTGGCTTCTGCTGATGGCCTGTCGGTGCTCGAGGCGGGACGTGTGGTGACCCACGAGCGTTGGCGCCCCGGCCTTTGGGGCGTGGACGGGCTGCCGGCGCATCGCGTCTGGTCTATCTGGATCGACGCGGCCGATACGGTGTGGCTCACGTTTGGTGACACTCCCGATGCCAACTTCGTCGCGCGACGTGGCCGGGCGGCGAGCACATGGGAGACGGTGCGCGTCGACACGCCGCAGGATTCGATCGCGGTATACGCCGTGGCGAGCGACGTGGCAGGTCGTATCTGGGCGGGCACCTCGTCCGGTCTGTTCCGCCTCGAGGCGGATCACTTCGTGTCGTGGCCGCTGGTGCTACCCGGCCGCGACGCGGCCGGGTAGAACGCTCAATGCAGATGCAACGCCGGGGACGAACACGGGGATGGCTGGTCGCTGCGGCAGCGGTGATCTCCGTCGCTGGCGTGGGTTACTGGGCCCTGACCGGCGCGGCGCATCGCACCGCGCCGGCGCGGCGGCTGCCCAACCTCCTGCTCATCTCGATCGACACGCTGCGGGCCGATCATGTCAGCGCCTACGGCTACGATCGTCCGACCACCCCGGCGATCGATGCGCTGGCGGCGCGCGGCGTGACCTTCGGACAGGCATACAGCCATTCGCCGAAGACGGCGATCTCGCACATGTCGATCATGACCGGGCTGCTGCCCGAGGCGCACGGCGTCGAGCAATGGCAGTCCAACGGCGCGGAGCGTCTGAGCGATGACATTCCGACGCTGGCGTCGCTCCTCAAGCCGCATGGCTATGCGACGTTCGCGATCACCGGCGGCGGCCATGTGCGCGGCGAGCTCGGCTTCGATCAGGGGATGGACTCGTTCGAGTTCATCGACAGTGTCGTCGACAGCTTCGCCACGCTCGGCGACCGCATCGTCCGCCACGTCACGACGCAGCCCGCCGTTCCATTCTTCGCCTTCGTGCACACCTATGCCGTGCACGATCCCTACGTCCCGCCGCCGCCCTACCGCACGTTGTTCACCGACCCGGCCTACGCCGGTCGGATCGTCTCGTCGTCCGAGGCGCTGTCGGTCGCCGCCGGCTCGGAGTGGAAGTCGCAGCACGAGCTCTACTGGCGGCGTGTGGACGCCCGCGATCCGCACGACGTGCGGCAGCTCGAAGCCCTCTACGATGGCGCCGTGCGGATGACCGACGACCAGATCGGCAAAGTGCTCGACCGGCTGCGCGAGGCGGGGATCACCGACGACACGTTGATCATCGTGCTGTCGGACCACGGGGAAGAGTTTCTCGACCATGGGATGTTCCAGCATGAGCAGGTTTATGAGGAACTGCTCCACGTGCCCTTCATCATGGTGTTCCCGCGTGCACATGGCGGCGGCCACAACGGGCAGCGCGTGGCGGCAGTGGTGCGAATGATCGATGTCCTGCCGACGGTGCTCGACTACTTCGGCCTGCCCAGACCCGAGCACGTGCAAGGCGTCTCGCTGTTGCCGATGCTGGCCGACGGGCCGGCGCCGCCGGTCGAGGTGATGAGCAGCTGGCGCGAGGGGGGATTGCAGTCCCTGCGGGTGGACGACGTGAAGGTCGTCCGCCGGCAGAGCGACGTCGGGGCGGTCGAGTGGGAGCTCTATGCGTTGGGCGAGGATCCGCATGAGCAGCACAACCGCTCGCGGATCGATCCGCAGACGAGCCAGCGAATGGCGCAGCAGCTCGACCGGGTCGCGGCGGCGGCGCGAGCGTTCCGCGCCACCCGTGGCCGCGGACCCGCCGTGGCGCCGAATCAGGATACCCTCGAGCGCTTGCGCGCGCTGGGGTATTGAGCGGCCCGCGGCGCCAGGAGGAACCGATGCTCGCATCGAAGCAGCTCGAAGACTGGCTGACCGCACATCTCACGCTGGTCGCGCTGGTCATCGTCGCCGCCGGAGGCGCGGTGCGCGTGTACTATGCGCTGGCGACTTATCTGAACCCCGACGAAGCGATGCACTTTCTGAGCGCCAATCAGCTCGCGCTCGCCAGCACCTACCGCTCGTCGCTGCACACCGCGCACCCACCGCTGTTCCTCATCGCGCTGCACGCGGCGCTCGGGTTGGGAAACTCGGAGCTCGTGCTGCGGTTGCCGAGCTTGCTGGCGGGAACGGCGGCGCTGTGGCTCGCCTTCCGCTGGATGCAGCGGGGCATCGGCGGCGCGGCGGGTCTGGTCGGCCTCGTTGCCCTCGCTGGCGCGCCGGTGATGATCGCGGCCGCCGCGGAGACACGGCAGTATGCCTTTCTGCTGTGCTTCGTCTGCGCGGCGCTCTACTGCATGGAGCGCTGCTTCGCCGACCGCTCGGCGGCCTGGGTCGCCGGCTTCGCTGCGAGCCTCTACGGGGCGATCCTGTCGCACTATACGGCGGCGTGGATCACGCTGACGCTCGGTGTCTACGTCGCGCATCGTCTCTGGGCGGAGCGCCCGCCCCAGAAGGTGATCGCCGCATGGGTGCTGTCGCAGCTCGGCGCCGCGGCGATCTATCTCGGCCTGTACGTGACCCACCTGCGCACCCTGCGCGGTAGCGGGATGGAAGCCGTGGCGACCAGCGGGTGGCTCAAGTACCAGTACTATCGGCCCGGCGAGGAGGAGGTGGCAGGCTTCGCCTGGCGCGCGCTCGGCGGAGTATTCACGTATCTCGCCGGAGGCCCACGGCTGGGGATGCTGGCGGCGGTGGCGTTCGTCGCAGGCCTGATCATGGTGGCGGCGAAGTGGCCGCGTGACGCCAGCCCGGTCCGCCGCGACTACGTCGCACTTCTGGCCCTGCCGCTGCTGATCGGGCTGACGGCCGCCGTCGCCGACCTGCTGCCGTTCGGCCGCACCCGCCACGTGAGCTACCTGTCTCCGTTCGTCGCCGCTGGTGTGGCGATCGCGGTGGCGCGCGCGCTGCGCTACAACCTGTCGCTCATCACCCTGTTGGCGGTGATCGTCGGACCGTGGTGGCTGGTGACGACCACCCCGGCCAACAGCCTGACAGAAATGCGGCACAGCGACGTCGAGGATCTGCTCGCCTATCTCGATGCCGCCCTGCCCGACGATGCGATCATCTTCGTCGACGGCCAGACGTACATGGTCCTGGCGTACTACCTGGAGCGCGACCAGCCGGGGCTAATGGTCCGTCGGGGCACGGTCGTGAACGACACCCGCCTCGATCGCTATCGCATCGTGTCGCTGCCGGAGTCGTGGGCGTTCAACGACGACGTCGCGAAGGAGGTGACCACCGCCAGTCAGGCGCTGGCCCTCCCGCGCGGCGCGCCGCTGTGGGTCATGACGGTGGGACCATGGTCCGGCGATGTCCTGGTCCAACGGCTGCCCACACCGTCGCTCCTCACCGTGAAGCGCTTCGGTGAGATTACGCTGGTGCAGACGGCCGTCGGCTACTGGTGACCGGGGCGGGGGGCCCGGCGCTGTCGAAGCGCGGCCGCCCTCGCCGCCAGGATGCCTCGCAGGGGGCTTCGGCCTCCTCCCCCCCACCGCCGAGTGAGGGTGTGGCGAAGCCCGGCGACTGTGGTGGCCGCGGTCATAGGGTCGCCCTTCTTGGTAATTTTCGCCAAAAACCCGCGCGCCGACGAAGTTATTTGTTGACAGCCTCGGCGGCGTCAGAATATAGCGAAGTGGGCAAAAGTGGCGGATTGTGGAGTGGTGGGTGGTGAAGTGGGAGTTCAGGCCACGACGAGGCGGTCGACCAGATGTTCCGCGGGACGTTCGAACAGAAGATCGATGAGAAGGGTCGCGTCAACGTGCCGGCCAAGTTTCGCGACGTCCTGCGCGAGGCAAGCGACGATCGGATCATCGTCACCAACCTGCGGCTCGGTTCGGTGCGCTTCCTCGAGGCGCGGCCGTACGCGGAGTGGATGAAGCTCGAGGCGCGTATCAGCCAGCGCACGGATCTCTCGCCGGCGGCCATGGAGTTCTATGACAACTTCTACCTGGCCGGGGCGCACGAGTGCCAGATCGACAAGAACGGACGGCTGCTCGTGCCGCCGCCGCTGCGCGACTACGCCGGGCTGGTCAAGGAAGTGATGTTCACCGGCTCGCGCGGCAAGTTTCGCATCTGGGACAAGGCGAAGTGGGAGCCCGTCCACACCGCCGGCGAACAGGTCGGGGTGGCCGAGCCGGGGGTGCTGGGCGAGTTGGGTTTGTAGCGTCATGACGCCGTCATCTGTCGCGCGACCGCTGCTCGTGGTCAAGCCTGCGCCCGCCGCCCATGCGGCGCCGCGCCGGCCGGCCAACGTGCGCGCGGCGGTCAGCGCGGAGGTGCGCAGGCTGATCGCCTGCTGTGCGGTGCTCGGGGTGATCGGTGTGGGTCTTCTACTCGGCTACGTGTGGGTGCGGTTGATGGTGGTGGAAGCCGGGTACCGACTGTCGGTCACGCGGCAGCTCGTGGAGGGGTTGGAGCGGGAGAGGCGGGAACTCGCGGTTCGGGCTGCCGCGGCCGACAGCGCGGTGCGCGTCGAGGCATTGGCGCGCGCGCGCCTGGGCATGCGCCGACCAGAGCGCGGCGAGGAGGACGTGTTACCGTGAGCGGCCGCT
>JBOHWA010000042.1:0-3163 GCA_050735855.1 Binatia bacterium | reverse complement strand
CGCTTCGAGATCGCGCAGGGCGTGCTCGGCGTGGCGGCGCTCGACCTCGGCGGTGAGCAGATCCTGCTGCGGCATGCCGCCCGCGACGCGGGCGACGGCGGTGTCGGCGGCGAAGCCGATCAGGCTGAGCTGCTGGCGCTGCAGGCGCACCCGCTCGGCCTGCAGGGCGTAGTCGAAGTAGGCGTCGAGCACGCGCCGCTGCAGGGCGAACTTGGCCGCGGCGAAGCGCCAGCCGGCGGCGCGCGCGTCCTGGTAGGCGACCCGTCCGGCGGCGACCACCTTGGTCGGGAACGACAGGTTCTGCATCGGGTCGAAGCCGAGCGAGAGCGAGGTCGCGTCCCACCCTTTCAGCCGGCCGCCCGAGAACAGGTAGTCGAAGCCGAGCGTCAGGTTGGTGTTCGGATAGCCGGCGGCGATGTCGATGCGCTCGACCGCCGCGCGCCAGGCGAAGTACGCCGCTTCGAGCTCGCCGTTGCTGAGAAAGGCATGGCGCAGCAGATCGGGCCAGTCCGGGCTCGCCGGCAGATCGGCGACCAGGCGTTCGACCGCCGGCGCCTCGTAGGGCTGCCCGGCGGCGACGACGCGCGCCCGTTCGGCCTCGGTGCCGTGCGGGGCGAGCACGCAGCCGTGCAGCGCCAGGGCGGCGAGCAGCGCGCCGCAGGGGCGACCGGCGCGGTGCCGGGTGCGATCGAAGTTCGACATGACTCCTCCTCGGGATGAGCGCGTGGACACGGACGCCGTCCGCCGCTGCGGGCGCGTCCTTCGACAGGCTCAGGACGAGCGGGAGCCGCGGACGCGGCGTCTCACCCGGAGCCTGTCGGCCGGCTCAAACGAGGAGCGAGGTGTGCTGCGCGATCAGGCTGCCGGGTGGTCCGGCGGCGGGATCGATGGTGCGTGGCACGCCGACCAGGCGCGCCGGTGCCGCCGCGACCGCCAGCGGCACGCCATGCAGGACGGCGGCGGCGAGCAGATGCTGGATCGGCCGATCGGCCGCCGGCGCCGTGGCCGGCTGGCTGAGCTGCTCGGCGGGCGGGCAGCAACTCGGCTTGTGCAGGCCGCCGGTCGGGCAGCAATCCATCTTCTTCGCCGCGGTCAAGCAGCTGCCCGCCGGACAGGCGCCGGTGCCGAACCCGGCGCCGATCAGTGCCAGGGCCAGCAGCAGGGTGGCGAAGCGACGCAGCATGGCACTGCCAGGAAAGCAGCGCACGGCGGTCGTGTCAATCGTCACTTGGCCGGCGGCACGTACTCCATGGTGATCTGCAGCTTGTCGTCGACGAACTGCGAGCGCGTCAGGGTGATGGTCAGGCCCTTGGCGGGCACGGCGAAGCGGTGGATCTCGAACAGGTCGCTGCCGGTCACGGCGGGGTCGACCTTGAGCGCCGCCTTGAAGTGGTCGGACGCTGCTTTGAGCTGCGCGAGCGGCATCAGGTAGATCGCCATCTCCGCCGGCGGATCGGTCTTGCTGAGATAGTCGACCGTCAGCTTGCGGTTCAACGTCGCCCCCGCGGGTGGGGTGACGCCGATCTTCGTCGGGTCGAGGATGCGCTTGATCCAGTCCTGCGGCCCCTGCGCCTGGGCGATGCTCGTCGCGAGCAGCAGGCACAGGAGCGCGGCTGATTTCTTCAACGCAGAGGGCGCAGAGGGTCGCAGAGGGGATTTATAGGTCATTGATCACTCGGGTGATTCCGTCCTTGAGATGAGGGACGTTGAAGTTGATCAGCAAGCCGACCTTGCGTCCGCTCAAGCGCAGGTATGAGAGTACCTGCGCGCGGTGCACGGGGAGTATGTTCGCCAATGCTTTGAGCTCCACGATCACGCATCCTTCCACCAACATATCGATTCGATACCCAAGTTCAATTTCCAAGTCGTCGTAGGTGACTGGCAACGCGAGCTGGGTCAGGACCCGCAAACCACGCTTGCGCAGTTCGAAGGCCAGGCACGCTTCATAGGTTGACTCTAGCAGGCCAGGTCCCAACCGCGAGTGAACCCGCATCGATGCATCGACGACGACGCCGGACACGACGTTGATGTCCATCGATGTTGTAGCGACCTCTGCGATCCTCTGCGACCTCTGCGTTGAAAAAGGGCGCCACAGTCCCAAGCGCGGCCCTTCACAAGTGGTGGGTTCATTCAGCCCCAACAATCGTTGCGGTCAACGAAACGCCGGGATGACTTCGCGGGCGAAGAGCTCGGTGGCGCCGAGGCGCTCGACGCGGCCGAACATGCCGATGAAGTGGGTCACGCCGGCGGCGATGTACTCGTGCAGGCGGGCGATGATCTGCTCCGGGGTGCCGACCAGGGTGTTGAGGCCGTAGGCGTCGGCGTGGCCGCGCGCGGCGCGCTTGGCCACTCGCTCGTCGAGCTTGGCCTGGTTGGGCTCGATGATGATGTTGCCGAACCAACTGCGCTCGATGGCGGCGGGGGGGCGGCCGACGGCGGCGCAGTGGCGATCGAGCACGGCGATCTTCTGGCGGAACTCGTCCACCGAGCCGCCGAAGTTCCAGCAGTCGGCGTACTGCGCCACCAGGCGCAGCAGCACCTTCTCGCCGCCGCCGCCGATCATGATCGGCGGGTGCGGCTGTTGGACGGGTTTCGGGTTGGCGGTGTTGTCGTCGATGCGGTAGTGCCGGCCGCTGAACGTGGCGCGATCGCCGTGCCACAGGCGGGTGCAGATCTCGAGCGCCTCCTCGAGCTGGCGCAGGCGCGCGCCCATGGCGGGAAAGTCGTAGCCGTAGGCGCGGTACTCGTTCTCGAACCAGCCGGCGCCGAGGCCGAACTCCAGGCGGCCGTCGCTGACGTGGTCGAGCGTCGCCGCCATCTTCGCCAGCAACGCCGGGTTGCGGTAGCTCTGGCACATCACCAGGGTGCCGAAGCGCAGGCGCGTCGTCTCGCGCGCCAGCGCCGCCATCAGCGTCCAGCACTCGAGCGAGTCGTCGGTCGGCGGGCCGGTGACGCTGTAGAAATGATCGTCGAGCCAGGCGCAGTCGTAGCCCAGCATTTCGGCCGTTTGCCAATGCCGCGCCAGCGCAGCGAAGGTGGTGCTCTCGACCGGGGTCTGAACGCTGAAGCGTACGCGCGCTGTCATGCGGGCGGGCTTAGCCCGCGGTCAGCGGCGCGGTCAATCGGCGCCGCGCTGGCGCAGCGCGCCGTGGCGCGCCGGAGC
>JBOHWA010000041.1:0-1911 GCA_050735855.1 Binatia bacterium | reverse complement strand
GAGCAGCCGCCGGAGGCGGCGCGCCGCCGCGGCAGCCGAGCAACGCGAACAGCGCGATCGGCAGCGTGGCGCCGCGGCGACGGCGGACGCCTCTCGCGATTCGCTGGGCTGTGGTGTCGAGCATGAGCCTCAGGCGTATCGAAGCGACGCTGGGAGTTCAATTCGGCAAACTCCCTCAGCGTGGTAGTGGAGCAGCAGAGTTGGATCGTCCACTGCGCCCCGTCCCGACTGTTGCCACGCGGCCACCGCCGCCTACCCTGCGCCGATTCGGCCGGGCCGGGTTGCTGCTCGCCGCGCTCGCCACCGCCGGGCGCGTCGCGGCGGGCGCGGCGCCCACCCACGTCGGCGGCGCGACCTGCGCCGAGTGCCATGCGCAGGAGAGCGCGCTGTGGAAGACCTCGCACCATGCGCAGGCCATGCTGGCGCCGAACGCTGAGACCGTGCGCGGCAACTTCGCCGACGCGACCTTCGTCAAGGACGGCGTGACCTCGACGTTCTTCCGCCGCGACGGTGGCTATTTCGTGCGCACCGACGGCCCCGACGGGCGGCTGCACGACTATCGCGTCGCCTACACCTTCGGGATCGACCCGCTGCAGCAGTACCTGATCGAAATGCCCGGCGGCCGCCTGCAGGCGCTCGGCATCGCCTGGGACACGCGGCCCGCCGCCCAGGGCGGCCAGCGCTGGTTCCATCTGTATCCGAACGAACCCCTCGCCGCCCCCGACTCCCTGCACTGGACCGGCGCACAGCAGAACTGGAACTTCATGTGCGCCGACTGCCATTCGACCAACCTGCACAAGGGCTACCGGGCCGCGGACGATCGCTTCGCCACCACCTGGAGCGAGGTCAACGTGGCGTGTGAAGCCTGTCATGGCCCCGGCGCGGCGCACGTCGCCTGGGCCCGCGCCGGCGCCGCCGCGGGCGACCCGTTGCGCGGCTTCGCCTTCGCCCTCGGCGACCGCAGCGGCGGCGCGTGGAGGTTCGCCGCGGGCCAATCGATCGCGCGGCGCACGGCACCGCGCAGCACGGATCTCGAGGTCGAGACCTGCGGGCGGTGCCACGCGCGCGCGGCGCGCCTGCGCGACGACTACGTACACGGCCGCCCGCTGGCCGACACGCATCGCGTCGCGCTGCTCGACCCCGGCCTCTACCACGCCGACGGACAGATCGAGGACGAGGTCTACGAGTACGGCTCGTTCCTGCAGAGCCCGATGCACGCCGCCGGCGTCACCTGTTCCGACTGCCACGAGCCGCACAGCGGCCGGCTGCGCGCCGAGGGCAACCTGCTCTGCGGCCGCTGCCACCTGCCCGCCACCTTCGACACCGCGGCGCACACCCATCACGGCGCCGGCAGCGCGGCGGCCCAGTGCGTCTCGTGCCACATGCCCGAGCGCACCTACATGCTGATCGACGGACGCCGCGACCACAGCTTCCGCGTGCCGCGGCCCGACCTCTCCGTCCGCCTCGGCACGCCCAACGCCTGCACCGACTGCCACACGGATCGCTCCGCGCAATGGGCCGCCGACGCCGCGGCCGGCTGGTACGGGCCGGCGCGCGCCGCGCGGTGGCACTATGCCGAGGCGCTCGCCGCCGGGCGCGCCCAGCAGGCCGACGCCGAAACGCAGCTGCTGCGCGCCATCGGCGATGCGCAGGTCCCGGCCATCGCGCGCGCCAGCGCGCTCGAGCTGCTGGCGTCGTCGCTCAGCCCGCGCGCCCTGCCCGCCCTGCAGGCGGCCGCCCGCGATCCGGATCCGCTGGTGCGCCGCGCCGCCGCGCAGACGGCCGGAGCACTGCCGCCCGCGGAGCGGCTCGGCGTCGCGCTGCCTCTGCTCAGCGACCCGGTGCGCACGGTCCGCCTCGAAGCGCTCGGCAGCCTGCTCGACGCCCCCGGCGCCGGGCTGACGCCCGAGC
>JBOHWA010000040.1:0-6760 GCA_050735855.1 Binatia bacterium | reverse complement strand
GCGCCGGTCCCTCGGCGCCGGGGGGGTGGGGTCGGCGCACGCGCTGCAACGACGCTGCGCACCGAACACCCCCCGCAGCCCCCGGCGCCGAGGGACCGGCGCCCTCCGGCCGTGTGCCATCGCAACCGCCCTGTCATTGACCTGATCGAGGAGTCCCCATGCTGCGCCCCCGTCTCCGCTTCGGCATCTTCATGGCCCCGTTTCACCCCGTCGCCGAGAATCCGACGCTCTGTCTGGAGCGCGACCGCGAGCTGATCAAGTGGCTCGACGAGCTCGGCTTCGACGAGGCGTGGATCGGCGAGCACCATTCGGCCGGCTACGAGATCATCGCCAGCCCGGAGCTGTTCATCGCCGACGTGGCAGCGCGCACCCAGCGCATCCGGCTCGGCACCGGCGTGGTGTCGCTGCCGTATCACCACCCGTTGATGGTCGCCGACCGCATGATGCAGCTCGACCACCTGACGCGCGGCCGGGCGATGTTCGGCGTCGGGCCGGGCCTGCTGTCCTCCGACGCGATGATGCTCGGCATCAACCCGAGCCAGCAGCGCGACATGATGGTGCAGGCGCTGGAAGTCATCATCCCGTTGCTGCGCGGCGAGGTCGTGACGCGCAAGACCGACTGGTTCGAGCTGCGCGATGCCAAGTTGCAGTTGGCGCCCTACAGCCGCCCGCACCTCGAGCTGGCGGTGGCCGCGTCGGTGACGCCGTCCGGACCGCGCACGGCCGGGCGCTGGGGCATGTCGATGCTGTCGCCCGCCGCCACCACCAGCGGCGGCTTCAACGCGCTGGCGTACCACTGGGGGCTCTGCGAGGAGACGGCGCGCGAGCACGGCCAGACGGTCGACCGCACCACCTGGCGGCTCGCCGCACCGGTGCACGTCGCCGAGACGCGCGAGCAGGCGCGCGCCGATCTACGCTTCGGCCTGGCCGGCTGGCTGCACTACTTCCAGAAGGTCGTCGCGCTGCCCGGCGTGCCGGAGGTGGGCACGCCGGACGAGTGTCTCGACGCGATGCTCGCAGCCGGCTTCGTCACCGTCGGCACGCCCGACGACCTGATCGCGCAGATCGAGCGCCTGGAGGAACAGAGCGGCGGCTTCGGCGCCTTTCTGGTCACCGCCCACGAGTGGGCCAACCGCGAGGCGACGCGGCGCAGCTACGAGCTGATCGCGCGCTACGTCATGCCGCGCTTCCAGGACTCCAACGCCTACACCCGCCGCAGCATGGAGTGGGTGGCGGAGAACCGCTCGCAGTTCATGGGCGCCGCGGCGCAGGGCATCATGGACGCGGTGCAGAAGGACGCGGCCGAGCGCGAACGGCTGGAGCGCGAGCGCAAGGCGTCCTGATCTCGCTGCAGGCGGCGCCGATCGATCCGCGCGCCAATGGTCCGCAGCGATCGCGCCGCCGCTGAGAGAGCGGGTCGCCCGTCCGCACGATCTCGCTCAGGCAGGTAGTCCCTGCGCCTCACACATTGCGCGGAAGCGACCGGCGCCGTGCATCAGGCTGTCCCAATCGCCCGACTCGACCAGTCGACCGGCCTCGAGGACGTGGATCGCGTCGGCGCGCCGTACGGTGGTCAGCCGATGCGTGATGACCAGGATCGTCAGGCGGCCGTGCAGGCGCTCGATGGCGTCCTGCACGCGCCGCTCATTCTCCGAATCGAGGCTGCTCGTCGCCTCGTCGAGGATCAGCATCGCCGGCCGCCTGACCAGCGCGCGGGCCAGCGCGACCCGCTGGCGCTCGCCGCCCGACAGGCGGATGCCGCGGTCGCCGAGCACGGTGTCGAGCCCTTGCGGCAGATGCGCGACAAAGCCGGCCGCCGCAATCTCGAGCGCTTCGCGGAGCTCGGCTTCGCTGGCGTCCGGGCGCGCCCACAGGAGGTTGGCGCGCACGGTGTCGTGGAAATGGAAGCCGTCCTGGGGCACGTACCCGATCTGTTCGCGCCAGGCGGAGAGCATCTCAGTCGTGAGCGGCGTCTCGTCCACCAGCACTAGCCCCTGACCGGGAATGATCAGTCCGAGGAGGATGTCGGCCAGCGTGCTCTTGCCGGAGCCCGACGGCCCAACGATGGCCGTCGTCTGGCCCACCGGGATGGTCAAGCTGACCGAGTCGAGGGCGGGTCCGGTGGTGTCCGCGTATCTGAAGGAGACCGAGTCGAGCCGCACCGCCTGCCGCAGGGCAACGGGCGCACGCCGAGCCGGGCCTGCCTGCTCGGACAGCGCCAGGCGGGTCTCCAGTGTCCGCACGGCGACGAAATCAGGGAGCATGTTGAGCAGTTGCTGGATCGACTGCTCGAGGCCGGACACCAGGGGCATCACGCGGGCGAAGGCGAAGAGCAGCACGAGGATCGCCGCCGCCGGCGTCTGCAGCACCGCGATCGCGACGTAGAGGACGATGCCGAGCACCAGCGCGGCCCCGATGTCGAACCGGCGCTTGGCGTCGGCCTGGGCGATCGCGCCGCGCAGATTGGTCCCCACCACCGTGTCGGTGAGCGCGCCAAAGAGCCGCAGGCTGCGCTCCTCGGCGCCGTAGCTCTTGGCCATCTTGATGCTGCCCAGGTGTTCCATGACGGCCCGGTAGGCCTCGCCACCGACGAGGGTCATCGCCTGGCCGAGGCGGGTTGCCGCGCGCGCCCGGCGCCCGAGCACGAGCAGGAGCACCAGGCCGGCTGCGATCACCAGCGCCGTCACCGGTGGAGACATGTAGAGCGTGACGGCCAGGTACACGGCCGCGAGCATCGCATTGCGGATCAGCGTGAGGACGATGTGGGTGCCGTTGCCGATGCGCTCAACCTGGCCGGTCATGGCGTTGGTCAGGTCGGACGCTCGGCACTGCGTGAGCTGGACCCAGCTCGCCTGCGTGACCGCGCGGTGCAGCCGCTTGCGGAGATGCCCGGTCAGCCCGACCTGGAGCGCGCAGTACGTCACCGTCTGCCAGCGGCGGATCCAGGCGTCGACGCCGATCAGCGCGACGTAGCAGACGAGCACGGAGATCAGCTGCAGCGGGATGCCCAGCCAACCGAAGGCCGCCGCCATCGAGCCGGCGACGCGGCCGACGCTACCCTGCTGCACGTCGACGCCGATGACCTGCAGCAAGGGCACCAGCACGAGGAGCCCGATCCCCTCCGTCACGGCGCCGAGGGCGGTGAGGGCCACGGCCAACGCGAGCCGCCCGGGCATGGCGGCGGCGAGGGTGCGGACGAACACCACGAACGGCCGTGTTGGCACTGGGTTTCGATCGCCTGCACCGGCGACTGCCCGAGCGCTGGCTTCGCCCCCATGCGCGAGACCGCGCGACGACAGCGGGCTTTCCACCCCCGGCCCTTATGGGGCGCCCGGACGGTGGTCAAGGGCCGGCCCACAAGCTGGACCCCCGCCGGGGCGCTCTGCTAGTTCAACTGCGGATCTCACGAGAGCCTCTATAATGCCGAACGCCAACATCCTCGGCCACCTCGGACTGTTCGTGCGCCGAGGGTTTCTGAGCCCGGAGCGCTGCCGCCAGATTCGTGGCGAGATGGCGGCGGCGGCGCGCAGCCCGGCCATGATCCGTCCCGTCGGCGCCGCTGGCGGCGTGCTGGATCAAGCGACGCGCCGCACCGGCGTGGCCAGCGTGCCGGCATCGACCACCGCGATCATTGAAGACCAGCTGCGCGCGATCCAGCCCGCGCTGGAGGAACACTTCAAGTTGCGCTCGGCGGGATGGCAACTGCCGCAGTTCTACATCTACGAGGAGGGCGACTTCTTCGCGGCCCATCGCGACCGTGCCGAGGACGAGGTCGCTCCCGACTGGGTCAAGGCACGCCAGCTCTCCGTTTCGATCTTGCTGAACGATGTGAGCGGCGGCATCGATGCTGAGCCGCACGAAGGCGGGACGCTGGTCTTCTATGGCGCCCGCCGCGATCGCGGCGGCGCCGGGTTCGTCGTCCCTTTGGAGAGCGAAGCGGGCATGTTCGTCGCCTTTCCTTCCGACTGGACCCATGAGGTCAAGCCGGTCACCAGCGGCCGGCGGTTCAGCATCGTGACGTGGTTCCTCTAGACGATCAGGGCAGCGCCGCCGCTCCCCCGGGCTCGCCTCCGATCAGCCAGGAGCGACGCAACGAGCTCAACCGAGCGCTGCACTTCATGCTGGCCAAGGCGCGCTGCCGGGGCCACGCGCTCAGCTGCTTCCTCGACGAGCCGCCGTCGCCGCTGATCCCGCGGCGGGCTGGTCAGGGCCACGCGGCGCCCGCGGCCGACCGCGAGCTGCTCGTCAACCGGAGCTTTCTCTATGCACCGCGCGGCGGGCTGCCCGCCGCGCTGCGCACGCGGGTGCCGCCCATGGACGGGCTGCTCAGCGGGAGCCCACTGGCGTGGATCGAGGACGCCGGCACCGGCGTGTGGGCACCGTACTGGGCGCGCGGTGAGTGGCTCGATATCCTGGCGTCGCTGCGGCCTGGCCAGCCCGCACCCGCGGCGCTGCCGCCGGTCGTGCGAGAGACGCTGGCCGCGGCGAACGTGCTGGTAGCGCCGGGCGGCGAAGAGGATCGCCGCGCGACGTGGCAGGCGACCTGTCGCGATGCCGAGGCGCAGTTCCAGCGCTACGGATACGCGATCGTCCGCGACCTCATCCCGCCCGTCCTCATCGGCGCCTTGCGGCACTACTATCGGGGCCTGGTGGCCGGTGGGCAGCTGCCGCGCGGCGATGATCAGGTGCCCGACCGCTATCGTCTGCACAGCGAGCCGGCCGCCATGTTCTTTCATCCGCAACTGGCGGGCCTGCTGAGCCGCATCGCCGCGCAGCCGGTGCGGCCATCCTATCTGTACTTTGCGTCCTATCCGCCGGGCGCGGCGCTCCCTCGGCACGTGGACCGGGCGCAGTGCGAGCTCAGCATCTCGCTGTTGATCGACTACAGCCCGGAGCCCGATGGCCCGTGCGGTTGGCCACTGTTCCTGGAGCATGCGGCGCTGCCCGGCGGATTGGTCGCCGCCGATCTCGGCATCGGCGACGCCGTCATCTATCGCGGGCGTGAGCTCGCCCACTATCGGCACCGCCTGCCGGACGGGCATCAGTCCTCGTCACTCTTCTTTCACTACGTCGGCGAGGACTTCGCCGGCGATACGTTCTAGGCGTGGTGGGTCAGGTCGCCGGAGGTGATGTGCAGGCACAACTGAGACGGCTCAGCGATATCGATGCGCGGACGGAGGCGGCGTGGACCGAGCTCGCGGCGCGCGCGGTCGAGCCCAACCCGTTCTTCGAGCCACTCTTCGTGCGGCCGTTGGCCCGCCACCTCGGACTCGATGTCGCCGTGTTGACCGTCGAGCACGGCACCGACATGGTCGTCTGCCTGCCGTTGTTGCGCGGGACACTCCAGTGGCATGGCTTGCCGCTGGACGCCTGGAGGGGGATGTGGAACCCCCTGACGACTCCGTTGGCGGACATCGAGGGCGCGGACGCGGCACTGGCAAGTGCCATCGCGCAATTCTCCTCGCTCGGCGGACCGCGCCTGCTGGTGCTCGACTACCTCACGGCCGACGGTCCGGTCGCCGCAGCCCTCGGAGCGGCGACCGCCGGGCGCAGTCAACTCTGGCCTTCCAAGTTCAAGGAATCAACGCGGCCCGTCCTGCACAGGCGGGACGACGGGTCCTATTTCGCCACGACACTGGTCGGCAAGCACAAGCGCAAGCTGGCGTGGGCCCGGCGTGCCCTGGAACGCGAGCTCGGCGACTCGCTCACCGTCGTCGATGAGGGCGGGCATGGCGACGCGGTCGAGCGGCTGCTCGCCATCGAGGTCAGCGGCTGGAAGGGGCGCATCGGCAGTGCCGTGGAAAGCCGCGCCGATCATGCGGCGTACTTCCGCGACATCTGCGCGCGCTTCGCGGACCACGGTCGTCTGCAGATCCTCTCCCTCCGCGGGGCGGGCACGACCGTCGCATCGAAGTGCGACATTCGCGCCGGCGGTATGACGTTCGGATTCCGCACCGCCTTCGACGAGCGCTTTGCCAAGGCGTCGCCCGGTGTCCAGCTCGAGATCGACGCGGTCACGGTATTCCACGCCAGCGGCGATGTATTTGCCGATTCGTGCACCAACCACGTCGACAACCCACAAGCTTGGCTGTGGCCCGACCGCCGGCGGCTGACCCGCTTTATCGTCGCCCTCGACCGGACGATGATCCGTCAGTGACCAAGCAACGGGCATGGTGGCGGCTGTCCGTCCGGCTTCGCCACCGAAACTAGGCGTGCGCCCGCGCCCACGCCTCCAGGTTGAGCAGCTCCCATGCCCACCCGAGCCGCCCTCGATGACTCCGCCCGGCGAGCGCGTCGTCGATGAACACGCGCACCTGTTCGCGATCGATCACCCCCATGTCGACCAGGGTCGGAAACCCACCCAGGGCCTGACGGGCGGCGCTCGCCTCGGTCTCGAGCACGGAGAGGAAGGCGCTGCCCACCCAGCTCTTGCGTTGCTTGTCGAATCCGAGGTCGGGGAAGCGCCGGGTGAGCGGGCGTCGAACCAGCGCCTTGACGAGACCGTCGGCGCTGCGCGCCTGGGGGCGCACCCGAACGAGCAGTTCGATCAGCTCTGGATCCCAGAAGGGCTCACGAATGGGAATGCCGATGCGTTGTCCGATGAGAAACGTCTCCTCCTCCCGAAACCACTTGTCGGCGGCATCCAGCCTGGATCGAGTATCGCGGAGGTCGTACCCGTCCGGCCGTGGCCCTGTCCCGGCGCGGACAAAGGACGCCTCGAGACGTTCCGTCACCTGGGCGCGCAGTGTGGGATCGGGGG
>JBOHWA010000039.1:0-2190 GCA_050735855.1 Binatia bacterium | reverse complement strand
GTGGTAAATTCTTCTCCGTATGTACGCGGTCGACGCCACCACGACTGACGGCCACGCCACCACGACGCTGGTCTCGCGCGATCACGCCATCGAGGCGACGTTCGCCCCCGCGGTCGGCATGATCGGTTGCTCGCTGCGCCATCGCGGTGAGGAGTTGCTGGCGCAGCGCGGCGGGCTCGGAGCGTATGCCGCCAAGGGATCGACCATGGGCATCCCGCTGCTGCATCCATGGGCCAATCGGCTGGGCGGCTTCGCCTATACGGTCGGCGGACGGCGGGTAGAGATCGACGCCGGCAACCCGCGGCTGCATCGCGACGGCAACGGGCTGCCGATGCACGGCCTGCTCGGCGCCCATCCCGGCTGGCGCGTGCTGGCCGCCTCGGCCGACGGCGCCGCGGCGCGCCTCTCGGCGGTGCTCGACTTCGCCGCCGACCCGCTGCTGCTCGCCGCCTTTCCGTTCCCGCACGCGCTGCGCATCGACGTGACCCTGCGCGCCGCGACGCTGCACGTCGCCACCACCCTGCGCCCGAGCGCCGACGTCGCCGTCCCGGTGTCGTTCGGCTACCACCCCTACCTGCAGCTGCCGGGCGTCGCGCGCGCCGACTGGCACGTCGAAGCGCCGGGGCGCCGCCGCCTGCTGCTCGACGCGCGCATGCTGCCCACCGGCGAGAGCGACCCGGTCGCCTTCGAGCCCGGCCCGCTCGGCCGGCGCGGCTTCGACGATCTGTTCACCGACCTCGAACGCCCGGCCCGCTTCGTCCTCGCCGGCGGCGGCCGCCGCCTGAGCGTCGAATTCGACGACGGCTACGCCTTTGCCCAGATCTACGCCCCGCCCGGCGATGCGCTGATCTGTTTTGAGCCGATGACGGCGCCGTCGAACGCGCTGGTGACCGGCACCGACCTACCGATGGCCGAACCGGGCACCGCCTACAGCGCGGCGTTCTCGATCACCATCGGCGAGACCAGCTGACGTCCGTACGCAATCGCCGCCCCGCGTTGAGCCGCCGTCCTCTTCGCTGGGAGCGCGGGCGATTGCATGCGGCCGGCGGGCAATCCGGCGTTGACGCGCCCTATCTGCGCCGGTAGCCTCCGTGCGATTGGAGGGCAGCGCGATGGAAGCAGCGACGGTAGCGAGCGGGGCCGGCACAGTGCAGGCGGACGTCGAAACCATTCTCACCACCTTCGACACCAACTACGCGTGGAACTACGGGTCGGTGAAGGAGGGTCTGCGCGACCTTTACGAGAAGGCCAAGCGCGACCAGTGGAACGGCACCACCCAGCTCGCCTGGGACACCCAGGTCGACCCCGAGGGTGAGATCATCCCGCAGGTCTACAACCCGCTCGAGGACTACGCGCCGTTCAAGCGCCTCGACGAGAAGCGGGTGAAGGAATTCCGCCACGCCACCATCTCGCTGCAGCTCTCGCAGTTCATGCACGGCGAGCAGGGCGCGCTGATCGTCGCCTCGCAGCTCACCGGTGCGGTGCCGTGGATGGACGCCAAGTACTACGCCGCCACGCAGACCATGGACGAGGCGCGCCACGTCGAGGTGTTCAGCCGCTACCTGCGCGAGAAGCTCGAGTGGGAGTGGCCGATCAACCCCAACCTCAAACAGCTGCTCGACATGATCATCTGCGACAGCCGCTGGGACATGAAGTACCTCGGCATGCAGATCCTGGTCGAAGGCCTGGCCATGGCCGCCTTCGCCAGCATGTACCAGATGGCGGTGGAACCGCTGGTGCGCGACGTCGTGCACTACGTCATGAAGGACGAGTCGCGCCACGTCGCCTTCGGCGTGATCTCGCTCAAGGGCTACTACGACGACATGTCGGACGGCGAGCGGCGCGAGCGCGAGGAGTTCGTCGTCGACGCCTGTGAGCTGATGCGCGATCGGCTGGTCGGCGAGGAGATCGCCACCCACTTCGGCTGGAACCCCACCGAGGTGCGCGAGGAAGTGCTCAAGTCGCCGGTGATGAAGATGTTCCGCCAGTCGCTGTTCGCCCGCGTCGTCCCCAACATCAAGAAGCTCGGCCTGCTCTCGCCGCGCGTCCGCAAGGGCTTCGAACAGCTCGAGATCCTGCAGTTCGAGAACTTCGACGCCGAAGCGGCGGACCGGGCCATCGGATTGACGTAGGAGACCAGCGCCACCCGTTCGCGATCCGTCCGTGGTCCGTTTGTGATCCGTCCGTGGT
>JBOHWA010000038.1:0-4482 GCA_050735855.1 Binatia bacterium | reverse complement strand
GCGCCCTCCACGGCGGTACGAGAAATCACGCCCCGGTCACTGTGCCGTAACCTGGAAGCCGCTACACTCCGTGGCGTGATGAATGAAATGGAACCAGCCCATCCGTATGCCTTCTTGTGCCCGCAGTGCGGGTGCCCCACCCATGGATCGAGCACCCCAGCCGGCCAGCGCCTCTCCCTGTGCGAGGACTGCGTCGGCGATCGCGACATCGACGACGCCCCCTTGGCCGTCGCCGACTGACGCGCGTTCGACAGCGTCGCTCGGTCGCCGTCTCGCACGGCAGATGGCACTTTCTCGGCCAATCGTCTGCCTGGCGAGGCTCATATGCGGACGCGCATGCGCCGGTCCGCGTTTTGCTCGTAGCGTCAGAGCGTGGAACCGCTCTCCAAACTGCGGGCATTTCTGCTCCTGCGCTACACCCTGATCGTCGCCACGGCGTACCTGCTGCTGGTCGAGCAGGACTTCGCCACCCCGCCGCCGCTGGTCAGCCTGCTGATCGCGCTGGCCCTGGCCTCGAACGTGGCGGTCGCCCAGCTGCCGCGCCGGGTGACGGATTCCATGCGCTTTGCCATCGCGGTGATCGTCTTCGACACCGCCTGGGTGACCGCGGCGCTGATGAGCAGTGGGCGGTTCAGCGCCGATTTCTTCATGCTGTACTTCTTCCTGCTGCTGCTGGCGGCGATCGGCGAGAATCTGCGCCTGATCGCGATCGCGGCCTGTGTCGTCTGTGCGGCGTATCTGTTCGGGCACTCGGCGACCGGTGGTGAGTGGTCGTGGTGGACGTCGCCGTCGCTGATCCGCATCCCGTTCCTGTTCACCACCGCGGTCTTCTACGGCTACCTGGTCGAGCGGACGCGGCTCGAGGGCGGCCGCGCCGACCGCGCCGAAGCGCTGGCGACGCAATTGGCGCGCACGCTGGCCGAGTTCAAGATCCTCTATGCCAAGTCGCAGGAATCCGAGCGCATCAAGACCGAGTTCCTCGCCACCGTTTCGCACGAGCTGAAGACGCCGCTCACCTCGCTGATCGGCTACGTCGAGCTGCTGATCGCCGACGACTACGGCCCGGTGAGCAGCGATCAGCGCACGGCGCTCGGCCGCGTGCGCGCCGCCAGCCGCATCCTGCAGCAGGCGATCGCGCGCATGCTCGACGCCAGCCGGCTCGACTTCGGCCACGAGCGGCTGACCTGCGCGGAGTTCGACCTCAACAGCGTGCTCGACGAGCTGTGCGACGACGTCGTCCCCGGCGCCGCCGTGACCCTGCACCGGCCGCGCACCAGCGGCCTGCCGCCGTTGCGCACCGACGAGGAGAAGGTGCGCACCGCGCTGCGCAACCTGCTCGAGAACGCGTGCAAGTACACCGACCGCGGGCTGGTCACCGTCGACGCGCGCTGGGACCGCCACAGCGACGACATCGAGATCCGCGTCAGCGACACCGGCATCGGCATCGCGCCGCACGAGCGCGAGGCGATCTTCGAGGCCTTCCGCCAGGGCGCCAACCGCGCCGATCTGGCGAAGAGCGGCGTCGGCCTCGGCCTCTACATCGTCCAGCGCCTGGTCGCCCGCCTGGGCGGCGAGATCCACGTCGACTCCGCCCTCGGCATGGGCTCGACCTTCACGGTGCGCATCCCGCGCCTGCTGCATCGCGGCGACGCCGTCGCCGCCGGCGCGCCGGAATACCGCGCCGCCGTCTGACCCGCGCCCGCTCGACAGCCCCCGCCCGCCGCGCTACCACTCCTGGCGCTGAAGGAGGCGAGCGAGATGGCGGAGCAGGACGATCTGTTGGCGCGCGGGCGCGAGGTGACGGGACAACTCTGGGGCAACCTGATGAAGACCGCCCCCGGCATGCCGGCCTACGGGCTGGCGCCGGAGTTCTTCGGGCTGGTGACGCAGTTCGTCTTCGGCATGTTCTGGACGCGGCCCAACCTCGATCTGCGCAGCCGCAGCCTGTGTACGGTCGCGCAGCTCGCTGCGCTCGGCAAGACCGACGAGCTGAAGGGCCACCTGCTCGGCGCCCTCAACCTCGGCATCACGCGCGAGGAGCTGATCGAAGTGTTGATGCAGACCGCCTGCTACGCCGGCGTGCCCACCGCGGTGAGCGCGCTCAACGCCGCCGCCGAGGTGTTGAAGAAGTAGCCAGCGGCGTGACGGCCCGCCGCCTGTCCTTCGTCACGCTACGGCCGCGCTGGCGCAGCGCCCTGCGCACGGCCGCGCGCTGGGGGCTGGCGCTGGCCGTCGCCTGGTTCGCTGTCTGCGTCGTCGGCCTGGTGTACCTGCGCTTTCTGCCGCCGCTGGTCACCGCGCTGCAGCTGCAGCGCTGGGTCGAAACCGGCGCGGCGCCGGGCTCCGCCAGTGGCTTCGTCCGCCTGCGCCAGCTCGGTCCGCATCTCCCGCACGCCGTGGTGGCGGCCGAGGACGCCCGCTTCTTCGCGCACGGCGGCGTCGACTGGAAGGGCATGCGCACCGCGGTCGAGGACAACTGGCGGCGCGGCCGCCTGTGGCGCGGCGGCTCGACGATCACCCAACAACTGATCAAGAACCTCTTCCTCACGACGCACGGCTCGTTCGTGCGCAAGCTGGCCGAGATCCCGCTCAGCCTGTTGGCCGAGCTGATCCTGCCGAAGGACCGCATCCTCGAGCTCTATCTCAACGTGGTTGAGTGGGGGCCCGGCATCTACGGCGGCGAGGACGCCGCCGAGCACTTTTACGGTATCTCGGCCAACTTTCTGAGCCGCGAGCAGGCCGCGCGCCTCGCCGCCTGCCTGCCGGCGCCGCGCACCCGCCGCCCGCAGCGCATGCATGCATACGGCGCCAAGATCCTGCGCCGCATGAGCAGCGTCGGCTGGTGACCGCTGGCCGCGCTTAGCACTGCATGCCGCGCTATGCAGCGGAATGGGCCCTGCTGCAGTCTGAGGTAAGCAGTCGCGCGCGATGACCGGCGCGATGCGTCGACGGAGAGATCGCTTGCCGGTTGGCACGTCGTTCGCTCAGCTCCGTGGTCAACAATCTTCAGCGGAGAGGAGAACGGCGATGATGATCGACATGACGGCAGAGCTCAACTGGCTGATTCCCGCACTGCTGACGTGCCTGGCGCTCTCGGCGGTTGCGGTGGCAACCAGCGCGTGGCGCAGCGCCGACCCGACCCGCTTCGTGCAGGATCGTACGTTCGAGATGGCGATCGTTGGCGGTTCACCCAGCGTCCCCGCAACGGCGGAGGTGGCGCCGAGCGATACTTCGGTTTCCGAAGCCGCTTGACTGGAAGAGCCAACGAATTCGGCGCGCTGCCCCCCCAGCGCCTCGCCCATACGGCCGGTGACAGCAATGTCCCCGGCCGTTTTCATTTCGAGCGCGCCCGCCGTGTTCGGCAGGCCGGCGTTGCCCAAGAACTCAGAAGACCAACAACGGATTACGCGGATTGAACGGATTTCACGGAGTAGGGCTCAGAAATCCGCTCAATCCGCGCAATCCGTTGTTGCCTTCTCCTTGCCTTGGGCAAAGCCCGGCAGGCCGTCTGCGAGGCTTGCATCTTTATCAGCGTATAAGGAATAGTGCGGTCGTGAAGCCGCCGCGCACGACTCGCGCCCGCCGCACGGCCGGCGGTTTGCCGCGCCAGGGCCGGGCGATCGCGCCCCGGGTGGTGTCGCGCCGCGCGCAGCAGCGCGGCCTCGACACGCGCCAGCGTATTCTGCTCGCCGCGCTCTCCGCCTTCGCCGACCACGGCTACGAGGGGGCGATGACGCGCGACATCGCGCGCGCCGCCGGAGTGCAGCAACCGTTGCTCAACTACCATTTCGGCTCCAAGTCGGCGCTCTGGGAAGCGAGCATCACCTGGATCTTCGACGAGCTGCGCCGCACCTACGCCGAGACCTTCGACGGCGTCGAGGCGCAGTCGCCGGAGGCGGCGCTGCGCGTCGTCCTGCGCGAGCTGGTGCGCTTCAACGCGCGCCATCCAGAGCTCAGCCGGGTGATGATCAAGGAAGCGGCGGCGCAGTCCGAGCGGCTGGAATGGATCGTCGGGCACCACCTGCGGCCGCTGTTCGACACCACGCACGACTTGCTGCGCGCCGTGCAGCACGACGGCCGGCTGCGCGCCATCGCGCCCGTCCACCTCTACTACATGATGATCGGCGCGGCGGGCAGCATCTTCACCATGGCCGGATCGTATCGCCTGCTGACCGGCGCGGATCCCTTCGAACCGCGCGGCGCGGAGGCGTACGCCGACGCGATCGTGCGGCTGTTCTGCGAGCCGATAGCGGCGACCGGACGCCGCGGCCGCACGACCGACTGAGACGACGAGCCGAGGAGACGCTGATGCAGATGGGGATGACCGGGTATGCCGCACGCGGGCTGATGCTGCTGGCGCTCTGGGCGGGCGCGACGGCGGCGCGGGCCGACGGCGGCTCCGTCGCGCAGGGCGAGCCGTGGATTCTCGACGCCAACAGCTGGCAGCGCGGCGAGGGGTTGCTGCCCGAGCCGGTGCTCAAG
>JBOHWA010000037.1:0-6358 GCA_050735855.1 Binatia bacterium | reverse complement strand
GCCTCGGCCGCACCCGCCCGAACGCGCGCCGCGCCAACCGCGTCAGCCAACGCCAGGCGGGCTGAGCGCCGTCACGGCGCGGCGCTGGGGTCCCAGTTGCCGGTGACGTCGCCGAGCAGGATGGCGATGAAATCCTGCCCTGCCGCATCGCTCGCCAGCGGCGCGTAGTCGACCAGCCCCATGTGACACTGGCCCGCACCGAATCCCGGTGCGAGCGACGATTGGTTGGCGACCGGTGCCGCGGCGGGAACGAACACCCAGTCGGACCGGCAGGTCTCGGCCGCCTCGAAGCGGGTGCGCAGCCCGGCGACGCGCTGCAGGATGCGGGTGGCGTCGACGGTGCTGCAGGTGCCGTCGCCGGTGACGTCACAGGCCAGCGCCTGCGCGGCGCTGAACGGCCGCGTGCCGGCGACGGTCTGCAGGATGTGCACCGCGTCGACGGTCGACAGCCCGTTGCGCACATCGGCCTGCTTGTCGGGCCGCAGCTGCCAGGGGCCGCCGGGCACGGCGGTGAAAGCGAAAGTCCCGTTGGCCGCGCTGTCGTCGACTCGCGCCGCCGCTCCGACCAGGCGCACCGTGGCATCGGGCACCGGACGGTCGCCCGCGTAGTAGCGCAGCTGCCCGCCCAGCGCGTACGGCGTGTCGGGCCCGCGCAGCCGATAGATGGCGCCGCTGCCGAGCGACACCACGTACAGCGCGCCGTCGGGGCCGATCTTCAGGTCGCTGATGCCGCCGAAGCCCGCCCCCAGGCGCAGCGCGTTGCGCTCGCTGTCACTGTCGGCGACCAGATCGGCCAGTCCGTTGATCGCCGCGAGATCGAACCCGGTGCGGGCGGGATCAAGCGGCAGGCGGTAGAGATTGCCGTGGTTGAAATCGCCGACCAGCACGACGCCATCGTAGGCCGGGCCAAGCGCGCTGCCGAGCGGGAAGACGATCGCCGTCACCGCCACCGGGTTCTCCCACGAGAACTCCGGATCGCTGTAGACGCTGGCGCCACCGGGCATGGCGAAGAGGTTGCCGACGCCCTCCGGATCGCGGCTGTCGGGCCCCATGATCGGCGTCCAGCCGCTGTTGAAGCCGGGGGCGACGAGGTTGATCTCGTCGTACGAGCCGGGGCCGTTCTCGGTGTCCCACAGGGCACCGGTCGCCGGGTCGAGGGCCATGCCGAAGCTGTTGCGTACGCCGTAGCCGAGGTACCGGGCAACGCGCGTGATGCAGGTCTGTCCGGCCGGGCAACCGTTGCCGTCCGGACAGCTCTGCGTCGTGCTGACGCTGCAGTACGGCACGAACGGATTGCCGGCGGCGGGGCTGCCGTCCTGCTCGACTCGCAGGATCACGGCCGTGTCGTCCGCCGCGGCGCCGCCAGGCGAGTTCTCCAGCTGACCGGGATGATTGAGGTCGCCGATGACGACGTGCAGCAGGCTGCCGTCGCCCACCGGCACGCCGGGCCCCGGGGTCGGCGTCGGGCCCAGGACCAGGATGCCGCCGTCGTGGTTCGGGCCGCCGGCCGCCGGCAGGTCGAGCACCAGCTGTGGGTTCTCCAAACGGCCGCTGACGGCGTTCCAGGTGTAGCGTTCGACGCGGTGGCCGGTCGGCGCGCCGCTGTCGGGCAGCCCGTTGCCATCGGGGTCGCTGACCGCGGTGTAGTACAGAAATACCTGCGGTGGGTCCGCCGTGTTGACCGCGATGCCGAGCAAACCGCGCTCGCTGTCGTTGTTCACCGCCAGGTCGAGCACGGCGTCCGCCTGCAGCACGCCGGCGAGGACGCGGCGCACGCGGCCGTCGCTCTTCTGCAACACCAGGATATCGTCCGGCGCGACGAACGCCATGGTCGTCGGACCGCTCAGCCCGGTGGTCACGGTTTCGAGCTGCAGCAGCGGATCGCTGACCGTCGGCACGGCCGCCGCACCGGCGGCGACCAGAATGGCAGCGGCGGCAGCGGCGCAAATCCGCGCGCCGCCCCCGCGGTGCGACGAGTAGCTCACGGCAACACTCTGCCTGCCGCGAACCACTGCGGCTAGTGGCCGCCGAGGCGCCCCGCCCCGTGCTTCGGCCGTCGCGTCAGGTGCCCGCCGGGCGCTGGGCGCGGTCGATCGGGATCCACACGGCGAAGGTGGAGCCGGCGCCGACGGTGCTGTCGAGGGCGATCTCGCCGTCGAGGGCCTCGACCAGGCGGCGAACGATGTAGAGCCCCAAGCCGACGCCGCCGATGTGGCCCTGTCGGGCGTGCTCGCCCTGGATGAAGGGCTCGAAGATCGCCTCGCGGGCCGAGGGCGGGATGCCCACGCCGGTGTCGGTGACGCGGAACTCGACGCCCGCGGCGCGCACGTCCGCCGCGACCGACACGCTGCCGCGTTCGGTGAACTTGATGCCGTTGTCGAGCAGGTTCTTGAGCACCATCTTGAGCTTCAGCACGTCGGTGCGCAGCGCCGGCAGGTCGGCCGCGGCCTGCCACTCGATGCGCAGGCCGGGCTTCTCCGGCAGCGCCTCGGTCTCGCGCGCCAGATCGTCGAGCAGGCGCGGCACCGAGACGTCGGCGACATCGAGCGGGATGCCCTGCGCCTCGTAGCGGCTGATCTCCAGCGCCGTGCTGACCAGATGCAGCAGCTCGCGCGCGTTGCGCTGCACGCGCGCGATCATTTCGCGCGGCGCGTCGTCCAGCGAGCCGCAGGCGCCATCGAGCAGCATTTCGTTGTAGCCGATGATCACGTTCAACGGCGTGCGCAGCTCGTGCGACATGTTGGCGAGGAAGTCGGTCTTCAGGCGGTCGGCTTCCCCCAGCGCCTCGACCAGCCGCGCGGTCTCGAGCGCCAGCGAGGCGAGGTCGGCGATGCCGGCCGCCAGGCGCAGCGCCGGCGCGCCGAGGCGCTCGCGGCGGCCGCGGAAGGCGACGCTCTGCACCCCGACGATCTCCCCGCCTTTGCGAAACGGCAGGTAGAGCGCCAGCGTGACGCCGTATTTGCGGCTCAGCGCGACGCTGGGCAGGTCCGCCTCCTCCTCCATCACCACCTGGGTCACGCCCTCGCGCCGCAGGCGCGCGAGGATGGGGTCGACGACGGCCGGCGGTAGCGTCAGCGCCCGCTGCGCCTCCCATTGCTCGGGGGTGTCGCCGTAGCCGGCGACGACGGCGAAGCCACCGGCCACGGGGAGGAAGGTGTGGCTGGTCTCGCAGCCGAACACCTCCGTGGCGAGCTGGCCGAGCCGCTGCAGCAGGGCCGGCGTGTCGAGGGATGCGATCAGCTCGCGCCCCACCCGCGCCAGCGCCGCCGCCACCTCCGCGTCCTCGCGCTGCTGGGTCGCGATGCGCCGCTCCTCGGTGATCTCGGTGGCGACCAGCGTCAGGCCGATCACCCGTCCATCGCGCCGCACCGGCGCGACGTAGCTGCGAAACCAGTGCATCTCGGGCTGGTCGATGCGCACCGTGTAGCCGTCCGGCCGGCCGCTGCGCAGCACGCGCTCGAAGCAGGCCCGCATCTCGGGATGGAACTCCGGCGGTGCCCACTGGAAGACCGAGTTGCCGATGACGTCCTCGACGCGCAGGGGCGGCAGCACGCGGTTGATGAACTCGATGGTCCCGTCGGGCGCCAGGCGCATGATGAGGTCGCGAACGCTCTCCAGCACTGAGCGCAGGTCCTCTTCGGATTCGCGCAGCGCGGCGGCCACCGCCGCCGCGCGCGCCCGGCCACGGCCGAGCGCGTCGGTGAGGTAGATCGACAGCACGCAGCTCACCAGCATGGCGAGCAGGGCGGAGCCCGACCCGCCGACCAGCGCCGCGTTGGCCAGCGCCGCGGCGATGCCGACGGCGACCAACGCGACCTGCGCCGCGACCGACCACGGCAGCAGGGCGCCGGTCGCCATGGCGATGGCGCCGGCCACCAACGGCGTGCTGAGCGCCTCGCCGTTGATCGCGCCGCTCGCCGCCGCCGACGCGCAGCCGACCGCGCTCAAGCCGAGGGCCGCCGCCCCGGCCAGCGCCTCGGTCGGCTGGCGGCGCAGGACCAGCAACCCGATCGCCGCCGTGGCGGCGACCACCAGCCGCAGGGCGCCGAGCCAGAGGGCGGCCGGATGGCCGAGCGCGGTGTCGACCACGGCATAGAGCAGCGAGAAGACGATGGCGACGATCAGGCCGAGACGAACGCGCTCGACCAGCGCTCCCGTCGTCGCATCGGCGCTCCCCGCCGCCGCGACCGCGCGCAACACCGGTGTGTGATCGGTGGCGTCGGGCGGCCCGGGCCGGCGCGGTCGTTGCGCTGCTGCGTTCATGCCAGGCCGATCCCCCCACCCGAGAGTACAGGACGATCTGGCGGCCGAGAAGGCGCTTTTGGGGGATTCGGCGTCGACGGACGGGCGACAAGCTGCTAGCTAGCGCCGTGGTGGACGGGAGGACGGACAGATGCTGCGACGGCTGCTGTTGATCATCACCCTGGTGGGCGCGCTGGTGGCGGGCGGGGCGGCGACCCCGCGACAAGCGGCGGCCGTCGACAACCTGGAATACATCATCCCGGCGGCGGTGGCCGGCGTGGTGGCGATCGTCGTCATCGTCGCCATCGTCATGGCCGACCGCAGCGAGCCGGAGTTCGAACTCGACCGGCAGCCGCCCGCGGCCGCGCCGGCGGGCGGGCTACGGCTGATGACCGACTGCCCGATGACCGCCAGCGGCCGGCCGCTGGTCTGCTGGTAGCGGCGCCGGCTACAGCCAGCCGCGCGCGCCGCCGGCGAGCAGCAGATTGGCGCCGGTATCGACCAGCGGCTCGATCTGCAGCGCTTCGTTGGCACCCAGGGTGAGCACTTCGACGCCCGCCGCGGTGACCAGCACCGTGTGCTCGAACTGGGCCGACAGCGACCCGTCGACGGTCACCGCCGTCCAGCCGTCCTTCAGGACGTGGCAGCGCCAGTCGCCGAGGTTGATCATCGGCTCGATGGTGAAGGTCATGCCGGTGGTCAGCCGGTCGCCCGCGCCCGGCCGACCGTAGTGCAGGATCGCCGGGGCGGTGTGGAAGATGCGCCCGATGCCGTGGCCGGAGAACTGGCGCACGACGGAATAGCCGCGCGGCTCGACGAAGCTCTGGATGGCGTGTCCGATGTCGCCGGTGGTCGCCCCGGGGCGCACCGCCGAGATGCCGAGCCACAGCGAGCGGTAGGTGTCCTCGATCAGGCGCCGTGCGATCGGCGCCACCGCGCCGATCATGAACGTGCGCGAGCTGTCGCCGTGGAAGCCGTCGAGGATCGGCGTGACGTCGACGTTGATGACGTCGCCGTCGCGCAGCACGCGCTGCGGATCGGGGATGCCGTGGCAGACGACGTCGTTGATCGACGTGCAGCAGTGGGCGGGAAAGCCGTGGTAGTGGAACGGGGCGCTGACGGCGCCGCGCGCCCGCGTCGCCTCATCGACCATGCGGTCGATGTCCTGCGTCGTCATGCCGGCGCGGATCTCGCGCTCGACCAGATCGAGCAGTTCGCCGGCCAGCTTGCCGGCGGCGCGCATCTTCTCGACTTCGTGCGCCTGCAGCGGCCCAGGCGTTGCGCTGCGCCGCTCGTCCTTGCGTTTTCGCTTCTTCCGCGTCATGCGCGCCTCCGCTCCCTCGGGGTGCTCCGCACCATAACCCACCGGCACGAGCAGGCCAACCCAGTTGCAGCCTCCCGGCAGCCTCCGCTACTGAGCGGCCCAGCGGCAGGAAAGGGAGGGCGGATGCAGTACTGGCTGATCAAGTCGGAGGCGGGAACCTATTCGTGGAGCGACCTGGTGCGCGACGGCAAGACGCGCTGGGACGGCGTACGCAACTTCCAGGCACGCAACCATTTGCGCGCCATGCAGCCCGGCGACCAGGCGCTCTTCTACCACTCGGGTGACGAGAAGGCGGTCGTCGGCGTCGCCCGCGTGGCATCTGCCCCCTACCCCGACCCGACCGCCAAGGACGGCGACTGGACCGCGGTCGACGTCGAGCCGGCCTTCGGCCTGCGCGCCGCGGTCACGCTGGAGGCGATCAAGGCCGACAAGGCCCTCGCCGACATGGTCCTGGTCAAGCAGTCCCGCCTGTCCACCCAGCCGGTGGGCAAACGGGAATTCGACCACATCGTCAAACTGGGCGGCAAAGCCCGGTAGCGCATGCGGGGTCTGTTCACCGGCGGAGTGCCGCATCGAGTGCAGCCAGCGCGCGGCGGGCCGTCGGGCGCGCGGGCTCGATCGCGAGTGCCCGGGCGAAGGCGGCGCGTGCTGCCGGCAGATCGCCCTGCGCGGCGTAGAGCGAGCCGAGGTTCTCGTAGACTTGCGCACTGCCGGGTGCGATCGCGACGGCGCGCTGGTAGGCGCGCTCGGCGGCTACGAGATCGCCCTGGCGCTGGCGGACGACGCCGAGGT
>JBOHWA010000036.1:0-2819 GCA_050735855.1 Binatia bacterium | reverse complement strand
CGTCCGCATCGTCGAAGACCAGCAGCCCCTCACCGAGCGGGAGATGACCGCTGAGCCCGGTGTCCTGCACGATCGCCGGGCGCCCGGCTGCCAGGTAGCAGACCGTCCGGTCGCTCAGCCAGCCGGTCCGGCCGACCACATAGCCATGCTTCGCCGGGCTGAACTCGCCGCGCGAGGCGCGGACATAGTCGCGATACGTGTCGATCGTGCGCGCGTGCCGGGCTGGATCGCTCAAGCGCCAGCCCGATGCGCGCAGGCGCGGCAGGTCGGGCTCGTCGGGATGGATCGCCAGGCAGATCTCCAGCGGCGCCGCAGCGTGCGCCGGCAGATCGATGAGGCGCAGGAACTCGTCGGACTTCTGTTTGTACCAGACGCCGTCCCACTCGACCGGCGCGTAGCCGCGCCAATCGGCCACGGTCGTATAGGCCGCACCCGGCGGGCCCTGCGGCTGCCATTCCGCCTGCGCCACCGGCGGCGGGATCGGCTGCCACTCGAGCCCCAGCGTCGGGATGCGGCAGTCGGGCCGACCGACGTTGAGGCCGACGGTGAAGTAGGCATCGTGTCCGGCGAGGTTCATGTCGGCCCCGTACTTCGCCTGCCAGATCTGCGTGAAACCGGGATCGAGGTCGACATAGGCTCGCCGCCGGGCCGCGTCGAGCACATCGCGCAGATGCCAGCGGCCCGACAGATTGATGAAGAGATCGGCCTCCGCTGCCCAGGCGCCGACGTCGCGGCGCGAGCGGCCGACCCATCCCGCCCCGTCGCGTTCGAGCAACGCGGCGGCATCGGTCAGACCACAGCGCGCCATGACGGCGCCAAACAGGGCGACGTTCTCGGACTGGGCGAACGGCGCCGGCTGCCACTGGGCGTCGATGCAGTCCTTCGCCTCGAGATGCTCGACGTACAGCACCTCGCAGCCGAGACGGCGCAGCCCGAGCACCCATTGCAGGAAGACCCAGGTGTAGCCCGCCGCGGCGATCGGCGCATGGGCGATGGCCCCACCGACGACGACCCGGCGCGCCATGCTCAGGCCGCCTCGCGCAGCAGGCGCTCGAGCACGCGCGGCGCCGCCAGCTCGCGTTCGGCGACGGCGCGCGCCGCGGCGCAGTGGTGCGCGTAGTCCGCCTCGACGCGGGCCAGCGCCGCCACCGCTTCGTCCAGGCTGCGGAAGGCGAACAGGCCGTCGCCGGTCGGGTAGTGCGCGCTCCAGCCGGTATCCTGCACGATCACCGGCCGGCCCGACGCCAGGTACACGGCGCTGCGGGTGCTGAACCAGCCGCTGCGCAAGGCGACGTAGATCTGCTTGGCGACGCTCCACTCGCCGCGTGAGCGGCGCAGATAGTCCTGATAGACCGCCATCGTCGTCGAGCACTCGTACGCATCGACCACCCGCCAGCCGTGCGCCGCCAGCTCGCCGCGCGGCACGGCGCCGCCGACGGCCACCTCGAGCTCGACCGGCACGCGCTGCGGCAATGCGGCGAAACGCATGAACTCGACGTCCTTGCTGCCGTACGTCACCCCGCCGATCACCGGCGGCGCGCCCCCCGGTTTCCAGGACATGACGGTGGTGTAGCGCGCCGCGCTCGGGCCGACGTGCACCGGCCAGCGTTCCAGCACCACGGGCTGGCGCGTCGGCCGCCACGCCAGGTCGCCCATCGGCACGCGGCAGTCCGGCGCGCCGATATGCTCGGCGAAGGTGAAGAAGCGGTCGTGCTGGCGGATGAGGTCGGCCGAGAACTGCTGCTCCGCGCTGGCGCAGCCCTCGGCAACCGCCGACAGCGTGGCCTGCGTGTAGCCCGGGTCGGTATCGAGGTAGGCAGTGCGACGCGCGCCGCGATACTCGTCGCGCAGCCAGCAACTGCCCGAGACGTTGAGAAACAGATCGGCGCCGCGGCAGAAGCGCGCCACCGCATCGAGCCCCAGGCCGTGCTGCACACCGTCCGGGGCGCGCAGCGACCAGGAGTCGGCCGGCGCGTCGATGACGCGCAGCGCCTCGACCAGGTAGCGCAGGTTGGGCGCCGCGTCGTCGCTGAAGGTCTGCGCCTGGGGATGGTACACCCAACCGCCGGTGTCCTCGAGGTAGAGCACCTCGGCGCCGAGCCGACGGAAGCCGTCGACGTAGGCCAGGTAGTCCCAGCTCACGCCGCCCATCGGATAGGTCGCGACCAGTCCGGTGACGACGATCCGCATCGCATCACGCCCCGCGGCGCAGCGGCGCCGGGGCACCGAGCTGGGCGGCGTACATGGCCGCGAAGGCGCCGGGCTGGGCGAGCAGCTCGTCGAGCGTGCCCTGTTCGACGATCCGCCCCTGCTGCAGCACGAGGATGCGCGTCGCGCGGCGCACGGTGCTGAGACGGTGGGCGATGACGAAGGTCGTCGAGCGCTCGATCAACGCGTCGAGGCCGTCCATGATCCCCGCCTCGGTGTGCACGTCGACCGACGAGGTCGGCTCGTCGAGGATCAGGATCGGCGACTCGCGCAGCGCCGCCCGGGCGATGGTCAGGCGCTGGCGCTCGCCCTCGGACAGCGTCGCGCCCTGCTCGCCGACCACCGTGTCGTAGCCGTCCGGCAGGCGGGCGATGAAGTCGTGCGCCTGCGCGGTGCGCGCCGCCGCCTCGACCGCGGCGCGCGTCGCCTGCGGCCGGCCGTAGGCGATGTTGTCGTGCACGCTCATCGGGAAGACGATCGGCGGCTGCAGCACCATGCTGATGTGGCGCCGCAGCGCGGCGATGCGCACGCCGCGCACGTCGAGGCCGTCGATCAGCACCTGCCCTTCGGTGGCGTCGTAGAAGCGTGCGATCAGGCTGACCAGCGTGCTC
>JBOHWA010000035.1:0-4217 GCA_050735855.1 Binatia bacterium | reverse complement strand
GCCACCACAGCGTGCCGGGATCCTGCACGGCGTCGGGGACGTAGCCGACCACGTCGAGCAGCACGCCGCCGAGGAATTGTCCGACGGCGGTGGCGAGCTTGAGGCCGAAGGTCCAGATGCCGAAATAGGCGCCGGCGCGCTGCTCGCCGGTGAGCAGCTCATCGAAATCGACCACGTCCATCGCCTGCGATGCGGCGAGCGTCAGCGAGTCGGTCACCGCCCCGGCCAGTCCATGAACAGCAGCATCATGCCGACCTGCCCGGGCTGTGGCGAGGCACTCGGCACGCGGCGTGGCAGCGGCGGCGCCGCTAGTGCTCCAGCCTGGATGGGAATGGCGGCGGTGGGCGGATCAGTCGGCCCAGTGGCCGCCGCATCGGGCTCGTGATCGGCTCGATCGCGCACGCCCGGGAGCGACGCGGGCGTGCGCGCGGCCGGCGTTGAGCGGCTGAAAGGTGACGAGGCGGGTGCACGCCCACCTCGACGTCACCGACGCCGAGCGGGCGCGCGACTCCGCCCTCGTCCGTTTTGCACCGACTCCGTGGTCCGCGGCGACGGTTCGGCGCCGCTACTTCGCTTTGAAGAAGTCGGCCGTCTGCTTCGAGATGGTACTGAGCGTCACGCTCCAGCACCCCGGTGGCGGCGCATCGTCGCCGCGGAGTTGGACCGTCACCGAGGTCGTCGCGGTGAGCGCCGCCGTCACACCGCTCGGGATATTGACACCCTTGCCTTTCAGCAGCGCCTTCGACTTGCCGGCGGACGCCGGGCCGCCCTTGAGCAAGATCGTGCCGATGCCGTCGGATACGCCGCCGCTGTCCTTGAACTTGTATCCCTTACCCGCCGGCGGGGTTCCGCCCAGCGCGCCCCAGCAGGTGCTGGCGCCGCCGCTGCAAGTCGCCTGACCTGCCCGATCGACGACGATCTCACCCACCAACGTCGGCGTGTCGTCGTAGATGCAGAGGCTGTACTTGGTGTCGCCGAGGGCGAGCGGGTTGCCGAAATCGACCTGGTTGATCAGCGGCCCCTTGAGAAACTTTGCGATCAGCTTCTCTTTGCCGGCCGCCTCTTTCTTCATGAGGATGCCCTTGCCGAAGCCGCCGGTGCAGGCGTCCGGGGTCGCCGGGCAACAGGTGTCGGTGGCGTCGGCGGGACACGGGTCGCAGTCGTCGCCCGTCAGATCGCCATCGACATTGGCCTGGCTGGGATTCGCGACTGCCGGACAGTTGTCGAAACTGTCGCAGTATCCGTCCACGTCGAAGTCAGCGTTCGGCCATCCGATGCACAGGTCGCAGACGTCGCCGTCGCCATCGAAGTCGCCATCGAGCTGATCATTGTTGGGCACGCCAAAGCAATTGTCGCACGGGTCGACGACGAAGTCGGCGTCGGCGTCGAAGTTCACCGCCAGCGCATCCATGTCGTCGCCCGGCAGCAACCCGAGAGCACCCGCAGGGGCAACCACGCCTGCACCGCATGGCCCAGCTACTCCGACGAGGACGTCGCCAGGTGCCCATCCGCACAGGCCGAGTGACGGCGAGCCGGCCGCGAGGGAGAACAGGGTAAAACCGAATCCGAGGTCGAAGTCGTCGACCTGATCACACGCCGGCGCACCGCACCCCGGCGGGCCGGCGATCAAACCGAGCGCCACCGGTGGCGTGAACATCGCCGGCGGTCCGAACGGTGGCGGCACGACGAGTACGGCACCCGACGTGGCGCCCAGCGCCACCAAGGTCGGCGAGCCCGGCGCGAGCGTTAGGTAGACCGGCGCCGTCAATGCGCCAGCCGAGTAGACGAAGCTGGCGGGACACATCTCGAGGCTGACCACATCGTCCGGGGATGGCTCCACCAGTCCGAGCCCTGGCGACGCCGGCGCCGGCAGGCACGCGTCGGCGACGCCGTTGCCATCGAGCGCCCGCACGTTCAGGAACGGCAACGGCGGTCCGAACGGCTGCGCGGTGAAGACGTCGCCGAGGGCCTGCACGCCCGCCGCTTCACACGCCGCATTCGCCGGAGGCGGCGCAAACGGCACGCCCGCGGCGGCTGGATCGACGGAGAACAACACCTGCAGTCCCGGTCCCGGTGCCGGCGGCAGGAGTCCGTAGGACAGGCCCGACACGACATCGCCCGGCAGCAAGCCGAGGGCGGCGGCCGGGATACCGCCGACCGGCGGCGGCAGCGGACCTGGAGCGGGCGGAACGGCGGGATTGAGTACGTCGGCGGGCAATGCCGGAATGCCCACCAGCGTCGGCGACCCCGGGCCGAGCGTGAACGACGGGTTGGTCGCTGCGACCGGGCCGGCGAGCAACGATGCCAGCGCTGCACCAGCGAACGGAGCAAGGGTCTTGCGAATCGCGGCCTTGATCATGGTTCCCCCCTGGAAGTTGCGAGCACGTTGGCGATCAGTCATTTGACTCTACAACCAGCACCGGCCGTCTTGTCAATCAATAATCTATCCTGCGACGGCGTTCGCAGCCTCCGCGCGGCGCGAACGCGCCGTGGTAGCGGAGCAGGTGGATGCGTGGGCGCGACCTGACGGCCGCGAGTTTGTCCGGAAACTCCGACGGTTCGAAGCAGAGCCCCCGTGTCCCGTCGCGCCACGGCCGACGCAGCTCAGGCAGTTCGCCCGTCATGCGCGCGGCGGTACTCGCGGCGCGCTTCCTCGACCAGCAGCGCAATGTCTCGCGCCAGCAGCACGCCGGCCTGCTCGGCCCGGCGCGCGGCCACCTCGAAGTGCTCGATGTAGGTCGGCTCGTCGCCGTACAGCGCGTCGAGGGTCGCCGCGTCGAAGGGATGGCTCGATCCCCACAGCAGACTGAAGATGTCGGCGCGCAACGGGATCGCGCTGTTCTGGGCGACGGGCGCCTCGGCCTGCGGCAGTCGGACGCCGCCGGTCGCGATGCCATGCGCGTCGCGCACCACCTCGGGCGGGTCGCCGGTGAAGGTGATCAGCGGCTGGCGCGGCGGCGGCGCGCCGCCGTTGACCCAGCGGTTCAGATGGTGGAGCGCCGCGTCGAACAACGGCGTGATGGCGATGCGGTTCATCTTGCGCATCACCGGCGGCGGCGTACCGAACTCGCGCGCATATTTCGGCGTACGCACCGCCATGGTCTGGGTTGCGACGTGACACGTGCCGGCGGACTCCCAGGTGCGGAACCGATCGGTGTCGGGCTGGCGCACGCCGTGGCACGCGATCGCCTCGAGCTCGGAGTTGACCACCATCACCGGCACGTCGAGATCCTCGCGCATCAGGTGCGTGCCCAACAGGCCGGCGCGCGCGAGGCCCGCGCGGGCGCCGATGGCGCCGGCGGCGGGCGCGGCGGGAAGGTTGATGTTGACGATGGCCTCGCCGACGGCGAGCGGCACGGAGTTGCCGAAGTAGATTTCCAGCAGGTACCCGTCGTACGCGCGCTCGATCGGGTGGATGGCGTTGATGTAGGTCGCAAGCCGCGCCGCCGATTGCGACGCGCCGAGCCCGATGACCTGGTGCACCTCCAGCCCGCCGAGCGCATCGAGACCTGAACGGTCGCGGTGCGGCCCGACGGCGCGGGCCACGTGCGTGTAGATATCGAAGGACGCGTCGTCGGTGGCAATGTGCAACGTGCCGTAGCGCGGCGGGTCCCACGCCGCCAGGCCCTGGCTGTTGGCCGGAAACCCGTGCACGCCGACGCGCTGCACGCTCGCGGCGACGAACGCGTACCCGCCTTCGAGAAACTCCGGGCTCTCACCGCCGAACAGCTCGTAGCCCGCGGTGACGTTGTTCCACGACACGACCACGGTGTGGTTGAACCGCCGCGGGTCGGCCGGGCGGTAGACCAGCATGCGCGTCCGGAACGGCAGCACCCCGCTCGGCTCGGCCTGCCAGCGCCCGTCGCGTCCCCAGTCGCTGCCCGGCACCTGGCGATAGGTCGTCGCGTCGCCCGTCAGGAAGAACTCCTCCTCGACGTAGCCGTGCGCCGCCAGGTCGAACAGCGGGCGGCCGAAGGCCCAGCCGTGCGCGCCGCCGGTGATCGGTCCTTCGATCCTGGCCCGACTCGTTCCGTCCGTCATCGTCGTCCCCCCGGCCCCAGATTGGGTCGTGTGTCGCGCCCTCAGGGATTGGCCGGCGCGGCGCGGCGCGCGGCCAGCGCGGCCTGCACGCGTTCGACGTCGGCGGCGTCGAAGTTGATGCGGCGGAAGACCAGCAGGCCGGACAGGGTGACGACGCTCTGCAGCGGGCCGACCAG
>JBOHWA010000034.1:0-3918 GCA_050735855.1 Binatia bacterium | reverse complement strand
GCAGTGCGGCGCCGCGCGCTGCGGCGCCGCGCGCCAGGTAGGCGGCGAGCAGATCGACATCGCGCGGCGGTGGATCGACGACGAAGGCGTCGCCGTGTGTGGCGATCGCCCGCACGGCGGCGGGGTCGGGAAAGCGCTGCCGCCAGAGCGACCCGCTCGGCAGCGCGTCGAGCACCAGCAGCACGCGCTGGCCGTCGCGCAGCCGCGGCGGGCGGCTGCCCAGCTCTTCCCACGCGACGAGGATGCCAGCGCCGGCGGCGAGCGGCCCGGTCAGCGTGCGCTCGATCGTTACGGCCGCCGCGTAGGCGGTGCGGTCGACGCGCGCAACTTTATCGACCCGACCGACCACGGTGCTGGGCGCCGCCTCGGCGGCGGCCAGCAGGCCGCGCCCGGGCGCCGCGGGCTGACCGCTGACCGGGCGCGGCAGCAGGGCCAGCCCGGTCAGCAGCAGACAGCGGAGCAGGAGTGTCGCGTCGACGGGGGCTCGCCTCACTGCTGCGGCCGGCGCGGCGCCTGGAAGCCGGCCTCGCCGTCGACGTCGGCGTACAGTGCGTTGGTGAAGCCGAGCGCCAGCACGCCGCCCTCGCCGAGGTTGCCGTCGGTGAGCTGGTCCAGGGTCTGATTGCTCGCCGTCGACAGGCCGCTGGCGATGACCGGGAACATCGGTCGCGAGACACCGTCGGTGCCGCGCACGAGGACGACGAACCAGGCGTCCTCGGTGAGCTCGAACGGCACGCTGAAGGTCGACTCCCAGCGCTCGGCACCGGGCACCGAGGGCACCACCATGCCGCGCACCAGCGGCACGTCCTCGCCGGCGACCAGCACCAGCGACGGCTCGGCGCCGTACAGCGTCGGCGTGCCGTTGCGCGTCAGGGCGACGACGGTCTCGGCGTTGGTGTAGATCTCGATGCGGTCGAACGGCGCCCACAGCGGCGCCTGCGCGTGCACTTCGAGGCGTACCTTGCCGTTGCTACTGGCGACCGTGGTCAACCCGTCCAGGGTCAGGTCGGCGATGGCGTCCGAGCCGTCGTCGGCGCGCAGGCGGGTCTGGACGTAGACGCCCTGGCCGCTCGACGCCCGCCCGGCGTCGACGGCCCGCGCCACCGCGCCGGGATCGATTGATTCCGGGTCGTCGGTCGGCGACGCCGTCCAGGTGCGCGCCCCCGCTGCGCCGAGCGGCAGAAACTCGTGCGTGTCGGTGTCGCCGATCGCGGTGGTGACCAGCCCCTGGTTGAGCAGGTTGAACCAGATGCCGATGCGGCGGTCGAGGAACTCAGCCTGCGCACCGCGGCTGGATCCGTTCCAGACCTCGAGGGCCTTGAAGGGATGGAAGAGGTTACCGCTGTCGGGATCGAGGCGGTAGCGCAGCTTGTTGGTCGCGTTGATGAACGACTGCGGCGGCACCAGCGCGGTGTCGATCTCGAGCGGGTCGAAGAAGCTGTCGATGTGATTGATCTGGATGGTGGTGTCGGGCGTGCTGAGCGGGCCGTTGATCGCCAGGTTCTCGATCTCCGCCGGCGGCGCGCTGAAGGCGCCGAGCGACTTGAACTCCTGGCCGGGCTCGGCGGCGACCGCCCAATCGGTCGAGCCACCGCTCGCCTTGCTCGGGTCGATCAGCAGCGGGTACGCATTGAAATGCCCGTAGTCCCAGCTCGTGATCTCCTCGCCGACGGTGCTGCGCACGAAGCTGGTGAAGCCGAGCGCGCCGATGGTCGGGGTCAGGTCGGTGTGGGCGTGGTGGTCGGTCATGATGATGTTGTCGACGCCTTCGCCGGCGAACTGCTTGACCCGATCGCTGTTGGGGACGCGCGAGTCGGCGCTGGCGATGCCGTGGACGTGGAAGTCGGACGAGACGAAGCCGCTGCTGTCGATGACGCGGGCGATCTGCGCCGCGACCTCGACCTCCGGCCCGGGGGCGACGACGACGCGCTGCTCGAACAGCGAATACTCGACGCCGCGCGACACGGCGACCTGGTACTCGCCGGGCTCGACCTCGAACTCCGCGATGCCTTCCGAGTCGGTGTACTCGAGGTGGACGTAGCCGAACGGGAAGGCTTCCTTCTGATCGTAGAACAGCCCGGTGACGTCGCTGCCCGGGAAGAGCACTTCCGGGCTGGGGTCGAAGCCGACGATGCTGACGCGCGCCGGCACGGCGGCGCCGTTCTCGTCGACCACCGCGACGCGCACGCGCCCGGTGGCCGGCAGCGCGATATCCTGCACCGCGGTAGTGCCGGCGGCGATGGCGATCGGGTGGACCACCGGGGTCGCGCCGTTGCCTTCGTACGGCACGCCGTGCCGGCCGGCCGCGATGCCGTAGGTGCCGGGCGACAGCGTCCCGGCGTAGCAGCCCTGTTCGTCGGTGACGAAGACGGTGGCGACGCCGGCGATGGTGTTGGGGTTGGCGGCGGCCACCGGGCCGACGCTGACGCGCGCGGCCGGCAGCGGGGCGCCCCCGGCGGTGACGCAGCCGCGCAGGGCGCCGAACGGCGCCTGCTTCACCTCGATCTCAAGGTCGACCGCGTTGCTGCCGCTGCCGTCGCCGACGGCGAAGTAGCGGGTGAACGAATTGCTGCCGCCGGCCGGGACGAAGAACTGCGGCGCGCCGCCGAGGATGGCGCCGATCACCGAGTTGCTCTGCATGACGAACGACACGCCGGCGGCGGTGAAGAAGCTCGAGCCGGGCGTCGACGACCCGGGGATCGGGACGGTGGTGTGCGAGTAGTCGACGCCGGTGGCCTCGCCGTAGCCGATGAAGCTCATGACGCCGAGGTTGCTGGTCAGCAACTCGCCCAGACCGACGCCGGAGCTGGTCCACTGCTCCACCTGGCCGGCGGCGTTGATGTAGTCGCCGACGTACAGGCCGAGCTCCTCCGGGCCGTTGTTGAAGATCGTCGTCACCATCTCGATGTACGGGCGATCGGGCGGCAGGCGGTACTCGGTGCAGCCCTCGACGTCGAGGTTCATGTCGTCGGCGCTGTCCGGGAAGTCGAGGCCGCCGATGTCCTCGATGATGGTCGACGGGTTGACGAAATCGAGCACGTCGTCGGGCCCGCAGGTGCGGATGATTGCCGGACGTCCGTCCTGGCCGTCGTTGAGGATCTCGATGGTCTGCGCGTTGATCACCGTCTCGATCTGCACGCCGGGCTGGATCTCGAGGAAGTTGTCGAGGCCGGGGTGGCCGATCAGCTCGGCGTCGATGATGTTGCCGCCGTAGGTGCCGACGCTGTACAGGTCGCGCTGCGCGACGTCCTGGATGATGAAGCGCGCGACGCTGTTGGCGAGCAGGTAGTCGCCGATCAGGCCGTCGGCCAGTGGGCCGGTGATCAGATCGCCCGGATCGCTGATGCGGCGCGCCAGCGACTTCGGCGGGTCGTAGGAGAACTGCACCGTCTGGCTGATCTCGGTGGTGCCGCGGCGGGCGGTGACGATCAGCGTGTTCTGCGCCTGCAGCGGCGCGCCCGGTCCGACGGTGGTCTCATAGATGCCGGCGGTGCTGCCGGCCGGCAGGCCGATGGTGGTGCCATTCAGGTCGGCCGACACTTCGTCGAACACGAGCTGCGTCACCTGCGCCTCGATGTCGACGGTCGACGTGGTGATCACCGCGCCGTCGGCCGGCGAGAGGACGGTCAGCGCGTTGATGTCGATGGTGACGGTGGGAGAGGGCGAGGCGGTGGGGGTGCCGGTCTGGGTCTGCGTCCGCGTCTGGGTCGGCGTGCCCGGGGGGACGGTCGAAGTCGCGGTCGGCGCCGCTTCCGTCGGCGTCGCGGTCGGTCCCGGATCGTCGGTGGTGGGCGTCGCGGTCGGTCCCGGGTCGTCGGTGGTGGGCGTCGTGGTCGGGGGGACGTTGGTCACGGTCGCCGTCGGCGGTGCCGGCGACGTGGTCGCCGTGGCGGTGGCCGGCGCGACGGTGGCCGTGCC
>JBOHWA010000033.1:0-2685 GCA_050735855.1 Binatia bacterium | reverse complement strand
GGCGCGGCTGGCGCGCCAGCCGCTGTTGCTCGCCTACATCGGCGCCGGCTTGCTCATCGGGCCGCCGGGCCTGGGCATCATCCACAACGAGCGCACCATCAGCGAGCTGTCCGAGCTCGGCCTGGCGTTCCTGATGTTCATCGTCGGTCTCGAGATCGACCTCAAGAAGCTCGCCAGCTCCAGCCGGGTCGGGGTGCCGGTGGCGGTCGGGCAGGTGGTGCTGTGCTCGCTGCTCGCCTATGCGGCGGTGCGCGCCATCGGCTTCGACGGCCTGCCGGCGCTCTATCTGGGCGTCGCCTCGGCCTTCTCCAGCACCATGATCGTGGTCAAGCTGCTCTCCGACAAGAGCGAGCTCGACACCGTCGCCGGCCGCCTGACGCTCGGCATTCTGTTGGTGCAGGACGTGCTCGCCATCGTCGTACTGGCGGTGCAGCCCAACCTGCAGGATCCGTCGCTGGTGCCGATCGCGCTGTCGCTGGTCGCCGGCGCCGGCATGGTCGGCGGCGCGCTGCTGGTGGCGCGCTACGTCCTGCCGCCGCTGTTCCAATGGGCGGCCAAGAGCCCCGAGATCGTGCTGATCTCGGCCATCTCGTGGTGCCTGGTGCTCGGCTACGTCGCCATCCTGGCCAATTTCTCCATCGCCATGGGGGCGTTGATCGCCGGGGTGACGCTGTCGGCGCTGCCGTACACGCTCGACGTGGTGGCCAAGATCCGCGGCCTGCGCGACTTCTTCGTCACGCTCTTTTTCGTCGCCCTCGGCATGCAGCTGCAGCTCGGCTCCAGCCAGGTGTTGATCGCCGGCGCCGTGCTGACGGCGGTGGTCGTGGTGAGCCGCTTCGTCACCGTCGGCCCGCTGCTGTATTTCTTCGGCTACGGACCGCGCGTCGGCACGCTCACCTCGCTGGCGCTGGCGCAGGCGGGAGAGTTCGCCCTGGTGATCGTCAGCATCGGCCTGTCGCTCGGACACATCGGGCCCGAGGTGTCGTCGGTGATGGCGCTGACGCTGGTGGTCACCTCGACGCTGACCACCTACATGGTGCTCGCCAACCATCAGTTGGCGCACCGCGCCACGACGCTGCTCAACCGGCTGGGCATCCGCGACCGCGTCGACCTGGCCGAGCCGCCGATCGCCGCACACGGCGCCGAGGTGGTGGTGCTCGGCTTCCATCGCGTCGCCAGCTCGTTCCTGCACGCGACGCAGATGCGCCCCGACGGCCGGCCGCCGCTGATCGTCGACTTCAGCCCCGAGGTGTTCGCCAAGGTGAAGGCGATGCAGGTCCCGATCGTCTACGGCGACATCAGCCACCTCGACACGCTCGAGCACATCGGCGTCGAGCATGCGCGCATCGTGCTCTCGACCGTCTCCGACGACTTCCTGCGCGGCACCTCCAACATGACCCTGCTCAGCGCCGTGCGCCGCCTCAACCCGCAGGCGCGCGTCATCGTCTGCGCCGAGACCCTGGCGCAGGCGCGCGCCATGTACGACGCCGGCGCCGACTACGTCATCCTGCCGCGCATCGAGACCGCCCGCGCCTTTCTCACCGTGCTCCAGGCGATGGAGCAGGACGCCTTCGCCGCCCTGCGCGCCGCCGCGCTGGCGGAGCTGGAAAAGCGCGAAGAAGTGCTGGCGTAGCAGCCGCGGGATCCGCTGGAGGGCGTGTCAGACCGGGCGGCGCTTCTTTGGTGAGACCGACTGGACGACCGAGACCGCAGCACGCGGGGGGGTCGGGCCGAGGGCGCGGCCCTCGGCGACAGCGGCGCGCAGCAGGTGTTGCACGGCGGGCCGTGCGATGTCGGGCGCGGCCTCGATGCGGAGGTGGCGGATGCTGGCGCCGCTGCCGACCAGCAGGCCGTCGGGATCGTCCAGCGCGGCGCCGCGGCTGAAGCCGAGGTTGACGTAGTCGCTGTACGCCGCGACGTGGCAGAACGCCTCCTTCAACCGGTCGCTGAACGTGTAGGCAATGGAGACCGTGTTGTAGGCGTCGTAGATCAGCTCCGTCGCGTCGGGTGCCGCGCCCAGGACCGCCGCGCGCGTGGCGAGGTACAGACGCGTGATCGCCGGGCCGTAGGGCGCGAGAAACTGCTGCAACGCGGAGGGGGGTGGCCGCACGCCGTCCTTCTTACCCGCCGCGCTGCGCGCTCGACAAGCGTTCCGGGGGCCGGCATAGATCGCGCCATGCGAGAGTCGTGTCGATGACGGTGATGCTGCGCGCCGGACGGCCCGAGGACGCCGAGGAGCTCGGGCGCATCTGCTACGCGGCGTTCACCAGGATCTCCGGCGCGCACAACTTTCCCCCCGATTGGCCGTCGGTGGAGATGGCGCAGATGGTGATGGCGGCGCTGCTGAAGCGGCCGGACGTGCACCATGTCGTCGCCGAGCGCGACGGCCGCCTGGTGGGCAGCAACTTCATGGCCGAGAGCGGCGCCATCGGCGGCATCGGCCCGATCACGGTCGATCCGGCGGTGCAGGACGGCGCCATCGGCCGGGCGATGATGGAGCACATGCTGGGCGTCGCCGAGCGCGACGGCCTGCCCGGCGTGCGCCTGGTGCAGGCGGCCTTCCACAGCCGCTCGATGGCGCTCTACGCCAAGCTCGGCTTCGTCGTGCGCGAGCCGCTCGCCTGCCTGCAGGGCGCGCCGCCCGGCCGCCGCCTGGCCGGCTTTCCGGTGCGCCCGGCGCGCGCC
>JBOHWA010000032.1:0-17090 GCA_050735855.1 Binatia bacterium | reverse complement strand
CACCCGGGGCGCTCGGCATGGCGCCCCTGCCCGTGTCCGCGCCCCGCAGCGCGGTGCCGTCGACGGGTCACCGGGCGGGTTGCCATGGCGCAGCCAGCCGCGCGACCTTCGAAGCCCCTGCGTTCGGTGAACGGCTCGCGGTGCATGGGGTTGCTCTTCAGCTTTTAGCACCATCCCCCCTCCCCCTCGGCGCGACATTGCCAACAACAGCCTGCCCGCCGGCCTGGACCGTGACGTGCTCGACGCGCACCGTCTGCTGTCCGGTCTGTCCGCGCAGCCGAGCCAGCGTCTCAAACTGCCGCGTGTACGCGTTCATCAGCTTCGCGCTGAGGTTGCTGTAGGTCGCCAGGAAGTCGACCCGATCAGTCTTGAACGCTCGCCGAACCATCGAGAGCGCCAAGTTGTGCGTCGCGATCATCTGCACCGCCAACATGCCTTCCTGCTCATCGCGCGGCCCGATGCCGGTCAGCAGCGCGGCAACCGTGTTGCACTTGTCGACCACCGCCGCATCGCCTTCAATCGCGTTTGCTGCGTGGTTCAGGAGGTGCGTGATAACGGCCGCATGGGGCGAGCCGATGGATTGCGCGAGCCGCGCCTGGAACAAGTCTATGTCGTCTCCCGCCTTTGGCGAGATCTTGTCGTCGGCCAACAGCTCGAACCGCGGTGGCGTGCGCCGCTTGCGGGCATGCTCGGCGTAGGCCAGCACTTCGGCGCGTTGCGCATCCGTCATCGGCTTTGGAGTGGTCGGCTTCGGCTGCACGGTTGTCGATTGTTGCAGTGCGCCCTTCGTGTTCCTCCGTGTGCTCATTGGCGCTCCCGCGATACAGCGCGCAGCGTCGCCCGTCGCGGCCCGTGGCTGCTTCGATCGCAGCGGACGTGCAGGCTGCCGTCCGGGTAGGCGATGGCGAACGGCCCGCCGCCCTTATGCACTTCACCCGTCCACGGACATCGGCGCAGCGTGTAGACCGTCCCACCGTGCAAGCTTGGGCGCTCGCGCACCGTCTCGCAGCGTGCCAGCACGTCCCGAGCATCATCGCCAAGCGGGCGAGCCGGTCCCGTGTACGCATGAACGCGCGACGGACGCAGGACGTTCGCCAACACGCAGGCGGAGGCGGTGCAGTCAGCGATGGGGCGCAACTCGTCCAGTGGCGCGCCGGTCAGCGCGAAGAACCGCCGCCCGGCGTAGAGCTCGACGCCTTGCGCGTCGGCTTTCGCCGTCATCGTGAAGCGCGGGTCGGCGAGGAAGTAGGCCTTGATCCCCGTGCCGCTCGGGCTCACCTCGGCGTAGGTGGGGAAGTACCGCAGCAGCCGGCGCGCTCGCTCGGTCAGGGTGCCGTCCTCGGTGCGGCAGCGGTCGAGGTCGAGCCCGCCCAGGCCCCAGCCGAGCGCGATACCGAGGCCCAGCCTGCGTTGGGTCGCCCGCGTTGCTGCGACGTCGAAATCGAGCCAGCGCCGTTGGTCGGTACCATCCAGCGGGTAGCCGGTCGCGTCGCACGGCAGCTTCGCCGGCTTTCCACCTGGCCGCCGCGGAGGGAAGGTGCGCCACAGCAGGAAGCGCCGCCCCAGCGCCGGGAAGCCAGCCGCGGCAAGCGCCTCGGCGTCGAAGTCGAGCGCCACCGCCGGCGCGCTCACTGCAGCACCCGCGCCGTCGGGAAGGTGCGCTTGAAGATGCCGAGCGCCTGTAGCGCGTTGGGGTCGAGCCGCTGCAGATGCGCCAGCTCGGCGAATCGCACCACGGGCAGGCCGGCGGCGGCGATGTCGGGATGGTCGCCGAGCACGTCGTCGCCGGCGATCAGCCACACGTCACCCCAGCAGGTGCCGCGCAGCAACACGGCGGCGAGGTCGCCCGCGTCGAGCGCCTCGCCCCCTGCGACGCCGCGACATTGCGACACTGCGACACCTCCGTCGCGTATCGCTGCGCCGGTTAGCGTATCGCCCAGTAAGGCAGCGGTCGCATGTCGCAGTGTCGCAGGCGTCGCAGGCGCGTAGCGCCGCACCCGGTCAGCGAGCGCCATCGCCGCCCCCGATGCCGAGCACGCCATCGGTCCCGATGGTCAGCGCACCTGTCGCGGCCGCGGCAGATGCCGCGGCATCGAGGCGCGCCCCGTCGCGTAGTGCGGGCGGTGCGTGACGCTGCACCGTGCGGCGGGTCGACGGTCCGTGCGCAGCGAGCCAGCTCATCAGCAGCTCCGCGTCGGTCTGCGGCTGCGCCGCCGCGGCCGTGCGCAGGACGCGACGCGACTCGGACAGGTGCCACGTCACGATGCTCGCGGCGTGCTCGATGTCGTCGGCGCTCACCTCGTCGCGCCCCTCGTAGGTGGCGAGCAGCGCCGCCAGGCGCGCCGCGTTGTCGGCCGCCTTGGCGGCCGCGTCGCGGATGCTTGCCAGCTCGCCGCCGGGTGCGAGGTCCCGCTCCACTTCGTCGTGGTAGGCGATCCACGCGCGGCGCGCCGTGTCGCGCAGCCATATCTCCCGCGGCCGCAGGCGCTCGCCGTCCATCTGGAGCGGCTCATCGAGTAGGGCGCGGATGCGCGCGTGATACGCGCTGAGCCGGGGCCAGCGTGGCGGTGGCGCCCGATAGGTACGTGTCCCCTGCGTCGTCGGCGGGCGGGCGATCAGGCAGCGCGCGAGCCAGCCAGTGCCGCGGGCGAGCGCGCCATGGTCGGCGAGGTACTGCGCGAGCGCCGGCGGCTGCACCTGCAGCCACAGCGTCAGGCGCCGACCGGCCAGCAGATAGCTCTCTGACGTGCGGCGCGCGACTCGATGGTCGGCGCCATCCCATAGCGCGTTGAGCAGCGCCAGGTGCCGCATGATGCTGTCGCGCTGCATCCCATGCCCGCCGAGTACGAGTCCGCCCTCCGCCGTCATCAGCGCGGCGGACGGCCAGCCGACGTGCAGCGCCCACGCCAGCGCCTCGGGCGTCGCATCTGTCTGGATGATGATCGGCGCGCGCACGGCGACCGGCCGGCGGCTCTCGTGGGCCTCCAGCTCGGCGTGATGCGCGCTCGCATCCCTGCCGCCCTTGGCGGCGGCCTGGATAGCGGCCGCCAGCCCCTTCGCGTGGGCCTCCCACGCCGACAGCGCGGCTCGATAGCGGGCGAGCGCGGGCTGCGCGGCATCGAGCGCCGCGCGCTGCCAGTCGCGCAACGCGGCGCCGAACAATCGGTCGACTGTCGACTTGCGCTCGCCGGACTCGGCGACGGCGAGCAGATAGAGGCTCGTCGGTCCGTCGAGCCCATGGTCGCGCACCACGTCGACCCGCCCCTGCGCCGCGGTGCTGAGCACTGCCAGCGCCGACGATGCCGCCAGCGCGGGCGGACACTGTACGTAGTCGAGCACCTCGGCGACCGCCGCCCGCATCGTCTCCGGCAGCGCGTCGAGCGGATACTCCAGCGGCTCGGGGATGCCCGCGAGCGCCTCGGACATGTCCGCCTCCATGTCGCCGCTCATCGCTGCACCTCGCCGGCGTCGCTCGTCGACGTGCGCCGCTGCGCGTCGAGCCAGGCGCGCACCTCCGCCGGCTCGTATCGCACCGCCGCGCCGATGCGAACATAAGGCGGCCCACCACCCCGCCACCGCCACCCCTGCAGCGTCCGTCGGCTTACGCCGAACTGGTCCGCCACCTCCGTCTCGCGCATCATCCGCTCCGCCATCTCCATCTCCGTCTCGCAGCGCTCCGCTGCGTGCGTGTGATGGTCAGAGCGTACGAGCACGCCTGACAGATGCTGAGCTTTTCTCCGCCGGCTATTTTCGCCGTGCCGCCCGAACGCCTTGGATGGTCTTCTCTAGCGCGGCGAACGTCACCGTGCGGACCGCGACGCCGCGCTCGTCGCAAAAGGCCACCGTACGAGCGTCGTCATCGACATCGACGGCGACGATGGCGAGCCCACGCAGTCCGTCAAGCAGGCTATCCACCTCATGTTCGTCACGGAGCAGCGCGAGCACGCCGTCGCGCGTGCAGGGGCGTGCAACCTTCGTCGCTGCTTCTATCAGCCGCGTATGCGCCATTCGTGCGCCGCGCTTCGCCTTCCCGGCATCACGTGCTTTGCGCGTGCGCGCCGCGGCGTGCCGCTCAATGAGGGCATGTAGCTCTCGGCGCTTGCGTTCCTCTTGCCAGTCAAACTGGTGATATTCGCCGAGCGCGAGCGCTGCCGCGAACATCGCTTCCGGCTCATCTAGCCGCTGCAAGGCGTACTTCATCAGCGCCGCCATTTCGGCATGCTGGTAGGCCGGTCGGTGACGCGATTCCCCGAGGGCGCGTACCTTCTCCCGCTCGTATTCCGCGTAGAGTCTCGGATGGCGTTCGAAGATGATCGCAAGCGCTTCGCCGTAGGTAATGGCCTGCTTGTCGGCCAGCTTCCTTGCAGCCGCGTGCAACCGGTCAAACGCGGGCGTATCGCCAGGCTTCTTGCGCCGACGGCGTACTACGTCCCATTCCGGTCCAAGTTCGTCGCGCAGCGCTCCGAGGTCCTTCATCATTCCCGGACGCGGCGACCCATCCGGCAGCACCTCGTAGTGCCGCCAGGTGTCGGCGGGCTTGCGGAGCTTCCGCAGCCGCTCCTCGCAGGTCCGCAGTGTCGCTAGCAGATACTCCTCGCGCTGACCTGCCCCCCCTGAGATTGGTCCAGCCAAAATGAGAGTTCTCCATGCTACTCGCGGGCGCGCTTAGCAATCATCCACGGCGGCTCCTCGGCTGGTCGGCCTCGTCTCCGGCGCCAGCCGCGGGTTGCATGGCGGCAGCGATGCGCGCGGTCGCAAGTGCCGCGGCAGCCTGCAAATGCGTGTGATCGGCAGACACGTAGCGGCCGGTCATGGCAAGCGTCTTGTGGCCCAGGACGTCGCGCACCGTGAAGGCATTCAGCCCGGCCTGGCCTGCGTGCGTGCCGACGGTATGTCGCAGGTCATGCAAACGCGCGTTCGTCAGGCCGGCGGCCGTACGGAGGTTCTTCCACGCCTTTTCCAGCGCCGGCAGCGTGATCGGCGCGCCGACGCGGTTCGTTACAACCCGGTCGGCGGTGCGCGGCAGCGCCGCAAGCAGCGACGCCGCGCCCGCGCCGAGCGGCACCGCCCGCGCGCCGGCCTTGGCGTCAGGCAGGCGCAACACGCCCGCTTCAAGGTCGACGTGCGCCCAGCAGAGCCCGAGAATCTCACTCGCCCGGCAGCCGGTCAGCGCGAGCAGGCGAATGGCGGTGATTGCACCGGGGTTGCCCGTCTGTGTGCGCTCTGCCTCGGCCAGCGCTCTCCCGATGCGCCGCAGCTCGTCGTCGCTGTAGAACCGGTCCCGCGCACGCTCGGCATAGCGTTCGAGCCGATAGCAGGGGTTTGACTGCAGCGGGCGCAGGCGCCACGCCTCGGCGAGGTTGAACATCTTTGAGAGGACGGCGAGCACGCGATTCGCCGTCGGCGGTGTGCGCTTCATGCTCAGATGCAGCCTCTCGACATCGTCGCGCGTTACGGCGTCGACCATCAGATGTCCCAACACGGGCAGCGCGTGCGTGTCGAGAAGAGATCGGTAGCTCTGCGCAGTCCGGGGCTTGCGTTTGGCATCGACGTGCTCGCGCAGGAAGCGCTCGACGAGCTGTCGCACGGTCTGCGTCTGTTTCGCCTTCGTGCGCGCCGCGCGGCGCTCGGCGGACGGGTTCAACCCGCGGGCGACGTCGGCCAGCCGCTGGATGGCTTCCTTGCGTGCTGCCTCGGTCGTCAGCACGCCATGCCGACCAAGCGCGAGACGGCGTGTGCGCCCGCCGGCGTCGCGATACTGCAGGAAGTAGGTGCGCACCCCCGACGGCTGCACGCGGACTCCGAACCCTTTCAGCTCGCTGTCGCGCTGCTGCACACCGCGCTGCGCATCGGGCGCGATGGACTCGACCACCCGCTTGGTAAGACGCACCGCGCTACGCTCCCGCGCCGGCGCGACCGCCGACCGATTCAGTCGCAGAACCTTCGCCATCCCCTCACCTCGTATCATTTCCGCTGTCTCGCCCCGGACACTCGGCGGACACGTCCCACAGCGAATTGCGTCGTAGCCGAGCGCAGCCGTACGACGCAGTGATAGCGCTAGAACCATTGCGAGACAAGGGTTGTAGCGCTCACACGCGCAATCGTGCGCTGGCTGGCGAAACGCCCGGACTCGTTCTCAAAATCTGTTGTCCGAAAGGGCGTGGGCGTTCGAGTCGCCCCGAGGCCACTAAAGCGATTCAACTAGTTGCGATGACTGGTGATTTGCCACCAGAGGTCTTGATCATGGCTGCCTGAGAGACGCGGCCGAGTGACAGCTGGCGATGGCCAAGCGCCATCGACGGCGTGTGCGGCCTCGGCTAGAAGCCAGCGACCATGAGACGACCGCTGGTTTGCGCCGTGGCACTGGCGGCCGTGTTCGGCGCCTGGGAAATCGTCTGCGCCGACTTCATGGCGGACGACTTCATGCAACTGGCGGTTCTGGAGCGCGTCTCACCGGCCGCGGCATGGACCAGTCGGCTCGATCTCTACAACCTCTCCGACGGCATTCCCGAACACGTCCGCGCGATGCAGGACGCGGGATTGTTCCCGTGGTTTGCGGGGACGGGGTTCGCGCTGACATTCTTCCGCCCGTTGACGTCCGCGTTTCTGTGGCTCGACCACTCGATGTTCGGTCTGCATCCCGCCGGCTATCGCTTGGACGGAGTGCTGTGGTCGCTCGCGTTGGCCGCGTCGGTCGGATGGATACTCTGTCGTGCGTTACCGGGCCGTACCGGCACGCTGGCAACAGTGATCTTCGTGCTGTCCGGCATCCAGGCGGTCTTCTGTTGGAGCGCGGCTCGCCATGTCGTCATGGCGGCGGCCCTCGGGTTCGCCGGACTCGTCGCGCACCTGCGCTGGCGTGAGGATGGCTGGCAACCGGGCAGGGCGCTGGCGCCGCTCGCGCTGGTGCTCTCGCTGGCGGCGAGTGAGGTGGGTATTGCGGTTGCCGTCTACCTGCTGGCGTACGAAGCATTGGGTCGGGCTGAGGGGGTACGCCGCCGTGTGTGGTCGGCACTCCCGACGTTGATCATCATCGGGGTATACCTGGGCGCATGGTCCCGCTTCGGACGCGGAGCCACCGGCGGAGGGTACATCGATCCCCTGCGCGACCCGGCGTTGTTCCTGTTCGAGCTGCCCGCCCGACTCGCCGTCCTGCTGGGCGGTGTCGTGTTGGGCGGCAATGCGGATTGGTGGCTCCTGCGTCCGGACCTGCGACCGATCATCGTCACGATCGGTGTGGCGGCCAGCCTGGGCTTTGCCGTGCTCGTTGTCGCCGCATCGCGCGATGGCATCGTGCAGCAGCGGGCCGCGGTGCGTTGGCTGGCGACGGCGACCGTGCTGTCGGCGGTTCCCTTTGCGGGGACACCGATCGGTTCACGCTGCTTGCTCGTTCCGTTCGTCGGCGGCGCGGCGCTGCTGGCGGTGGTCATCGGGCGATGGTGGACCGCGTGGCGCCATGCCGCGGGACTCCGCGCGCGCCTGCTGCGGGCCAGCGCTGCAGGCCTTGCGATCATTCATCTCGTTCTCGCCCCGATCGGTCGCATCGGCGGGCCACTCCTCGTGCGCCAGATGCTTGCGGTTCGCGTAGCGAACGGGCTCGATACTGTCGACCTCGATCCGGACACCCTGCCGCAGCAGATGGCGGTCGTGCTTGCGGCACCCGATATCGTGATCGGGCTACACAGCGCGTTCTATCGCGTTCTGCATCGGTTGCCGATGCCGGCCACGTGGCGCGTGCTGTCGTGGTCGCCGGGGACCCATCGATTCGTCCGCACGGGTGTCGACACGCTCGAGATGGACCTCTCCAGCGCCGCTCTCGCTGACGCACGCCTCCGGGCCGGATCCCGCGTCAGCCTGCGTGGCCTCGAGGCCACCGTGCTTTCCAGCGAACATGGCGGTCAGACCCACGTACGATTTCGATTTGATCGGTCACTCGATGATGCGTCGGTGACCTTGCTGGCGCGGCGCGACGATCATCTCGAACGTGTGGCGGTGCCGCAGATCGGGGAGACGCTGGTGATTCCATAAGCGCGTACTCCTCCGTGCAGCTTCCTCGCCCGGCGGCGAGCCTTGATGCGCGCCGCGCGCCGCTCGACGGACGGCTTGTCGCGGCGCGCTCGGCCTGCACGGTTGAGGAGGCGATGAGAGGCTGTTCGAGATGAATGCGGCGATGGGAAGCAGTGGTGAGAAGAGATCATTGCACTCCCCCACCTGGCCTCTCTCGGAGGGAGAGGAACTTCTCCGCGAGAGCCGCGCGTAGCGCGCGCTGCGCCACGGCGGGCGAGTGGTGCTGCTCGAGGAAGGCCGCGCCTTCCTGGCGCAGCCGAGCGCGGAGAGGCTCGTCGCGCGCGAGGCGCACGACGCGCTCGCAGAAGCCGTCCGCATCGTCCGCGATGAGCGCTTCCACGCCATCGGTCAGGGCGAGGCCGGAAGCGCCGTCGGGCGTGGTCACGATCGGCAGGCCGGCGCGAAAGCCCTCGAGAACCTTGATGCGGACACCGGAGCCGCCGCGGACGGGCGCGAGCATGGCGAGGGAGCGGCGGTACAGTGGCTCGAGATCCTCGAGCAAGCCCACGGTCTCGACGCCGGGCACTTTCCAGGCGTCGGGCACCACCAGGCGGCCGTTCGCGTCGGTCGCGAGGTCGACGCCGGCGATCTCCATCGTCGCCGCGGGAAGCCGGGCGCGGATCCGCGGCCACACCGCGTGGCAGAACCAGTCGAGCCCGGCGACGTTGGGCCGCCAACGCAGGCTGCCGACGTAACAGAAGTGCAGTCGCCGCGGGGGCGGATGATTCCCGCCCGCGGGCTCCATGACGACCGGCACGACGTGCGCTCGCACGCGCGCCAGCCGCTCGAAGACCTCGGCGTCCGCGCCGGAGATGCAGACCACTCTGTCGGCGGACTCCAGGGCTCGCTTCTCGAAACGCGCCGATGCCCTCCACTCGGCACGGGCGATCCGTCTCGCCAGTCCGCGGCGGCTCTCGGCGAACTGCCGGAAGAATTCGCTCTCGACGTTGTGCTGGTCGAGCACGACTGGCAGCGAGGGTCGCGCGCGGCGGATGTCCGGCAGGTAGCGCGCCATGCCGAGGTGATCCACGTAGACGACGTCGAGGGCGGCATCGCGCAACTCGTTTCGGATGCGCTCGCGCAGCGCCGGCGAGTCCCATTTCGCAGCGAGGTAGGGCACACCCGACAGGCGCAGGGCGAGGACGCGGGGCACGCGCAGGGGCGATCTCCAGAGATGGATCGGGTGGAAGACCGGCGCGCGCACGGCGAGCTTGGGAACGGCCTCGGCGAGCGCCTCGCACTGCGCCGCACTCACCGGCCGCTCGCTCACGCTGAGCAGAACGATGCGCTCGATCTCCGGCAGCGCCGCCAGCATCTCGAGCTGGGAGAGCGTCCGCACCGGACCGCCGCTGGTTGCCGGCCACGGGAGCTCGGTCGTCAGGAAGAGGACGCGCAAGGACGGCTAGGCCTCGACGGAACGCGGACACGTGGAGACGCTTCGCGCCAGGTAGCTCGTCCCCTCACCTGGCCTCTCGCGGAGGGAGCGGCGCTCGCCGTCGAAGTGCTCGTGCAAGGAGCCCCTGCGGGAGGGGCGCTCAACGCCGGTTGGTCTAGGGGACACGTAGCCGCTCCTTGAGCAGGAGGTAGATGAACTGCGAGTTGGTCACCAGGTAGCGTCCCGACAGCCGGCGCGGCTCCTGGGCGAGACGAAAGAGCCACTCCAGTCCGAGCGTCTGCAACGCCCTGGGCGCGCGCTGCCGCACGCCCGCCAGCACCTCGAGAGCGCCGCCGACGCCGATGGCGACCTTGGCGCCCAGCTCCTGCCAGTGCGTCTCGACGAAGTACTCCTGCCGAGGCACGCCCATGCCGACGATGAGCAGGTGCGCCTCGCTGCGCGCCACCGCGCGCGCCCGCTCCTCGGCCTCCTCCGCCGAGAAGTATCCGTCCGCCACGCCGCACACAGCGAGCCCCGGCCAGCGCTCGCGGATGCGGCGCGCCGCGTCCGACACCACCGCCGGCAGCCCGCCGAGGAGATAGACGCGGAACTGCTCGCGCTCGGCGCGCGCCAGCAGGGCCTCGAGGAGATCGATGCCGGCGACACGCTCGGGCAGAGGCGCCGCGCTCCAACGCGAGGCGAAGACGATGGGCTGCCCGTCGGCGACGACCAGCTCGGCGCGATCGACGAAGCGCTGGAGGCGTGGGTCCGAGCGCATCATCATCAGGATGGCGACGTTGACCGTGGCGACATAGCCGCGCCGGCCGGAGCGGATCATGCCGCCGACCGCATCCACGGCTTCGCCGAGCACAATCGAATCGAAGCTGCCGTTGAGGATGTTCACGCGCGCCATCAGAACCACCCGTCGGCGAGCAACATGGCATCGACGAAGAACTTCGCTGCCCAACTCGGAAAGGTGAAGGGCGCATAGCGGCCCCAGAGTGGCTGCGAACCCTTGATGGCTCCGCCGACGTCGAGATCCGCCGTCTTCATCTCCTGGCAGCGCATCACGTAGCGCAGCGCCAGCACGGCCGCAGTGCGAAAGCGTTCCTCCCCGAAGCGCTCGTAGAGCCGCGCCCAGACGACGGCCAATTGGCAGGTGCCGGTAAGACACGCGTAGGAGGCGGCGGCATGGCCGGCGCGGTCGATCTGCCCCGGTACGAACCCGTCCGACCGCAGGTGGCGCAACGCGGCCTCGGCAGCGCGGCGTGCCGCGTCGACGTAGCGGGGCTCGTCGAGAAGCAGCCCGGCGCCGAGCAGTCCCTCGATCGCATAGGCGATCGTATGGGTGAACGGCGCCACGCCGGCGCGAAAGGCGCAGTGGTCGAACCAGCCCTCGCGGCTCTGCTGCTCGAGGGCCCAGTCGAGGTTGGCGCGCGCGACGCGCTCGTATTGCGCGCCAGGGTCGATCGCTCGCCAGGTCAGCAGCCGCCACGCGGTGCGCGTGTTGTAGACATGCGGGATGCCGCGGAAGGTGTTGCGCGTCCATCGCCCATCCTGATCGGCGACGGTGACCAGCCACGTCCCTGCCCGACTCGCGGCGGCGCGGAACGCCGCGTCTCCCGTCTCACGCAAGGCGCGTACGAATCCCTCCAACACCTGCCCGGTGTCGAAGACGATACCGCGCTGGCCATAGGTCGGGTTGGCGATCGATCCGTCGGCGTTCTGCACCGCGCAGAGCCAGCGGCAGATGGCGAGGGCGCGCGTCCTGGCATCGGAATCCCCGCGGCGCTCGGCGAGATCGAAGAAGGTGCTGGCGATGTAGCCGGACGTCTCGGCATAGGGCGGCCGCCACTGCGCGTGCAGACTGTATCCGTAGCTCACCCCACCGCCCTGCCCCATGTCGTGCGCTCGCTTCAGCCAACCGACCGCGGCCACGAGGTGCGCGTGCGGATCGGCGAGCGTTCGCCGGCGCCCGACGGCGTCCGCGGCCGCGATGCGTGCGAAGGCGACCATTCGCTTCGGCATCGAGGCCGGAGCCGCCCGAGCGACACGCGGCTCCGGCGCCCAGGGGCCGACTTGCGACGACGTGGGTGCCTTCAGGCTCATGCGTCCCGGCGTCGCAGAAGCGCCTCGAGGATGCTGGCGATCTCGGCGACGCGCTGATCCCAGGTGTTCGCGCGCGCGACATCGGCGCGCGCCGCGCGCGCTTCCGCCGACGCACCGTCCGCCAATACTCGTCCGACCATGCGGACGAAATCATCCTGGCTCTCGGCGAGGCCGACGACGTTCTCGTACGGGCGCAGCTCCGGCAGAGCCGTCGCGACCACCGCCCGGCCGGCGGCGAGGTACTCGTGCAGCTTCGCCGGGTAGGCGGAGAGGACGTGACCGGTCAGGCTGTACGGCATGAGTGCCACATCGAAGACCCGCAAGTACGCCGGCAGCGCAGAATGGTCCTTCCGCCCGAGAAAGACAACGTTGGGCGAGCCGCGCAGCGCTGCGAGATCGGCGCCAGCGGACAGCTCACACGGTCCCACCAGCACCAGCGAGCAGCGCGGGTAGGCTTCGGCGACGCGGCGGAGAAGGCCCACGTCGATGTGATGCGTCAGCCAGCCGGCGAAGCCGATGATCGGACGCGGCAGTGAGGCGACATCCGCCGGCACCGGCAGGTCGTCCGTCACGGCGCGATGGAACAGATCGAAATCGACCCCGTTGGGGACGAAATGGGTCTGCGGGTTGATCCGCTGGCGTCGCTCCGCTTGCGAGCGCGAGGTCGCGAAGATGACGTCGGCGCGCCGCGTCAGCTCGTCGTCGAGACGCCGGAGCAGCCCGCTCACGCGGCGATTCGCCGCGATGTCGGCGAACTCGTCGAAGTTGAAGTAGCAGGCGAGCGTCTCGCCGAGCCTCCCGAGCAGGGGAAGCTGGTAGGGATCGGTCAACCAGAGAATGGGCGCGCGGATGGCGAGAGCGCGCAGGGTTCGGCGCACGTGCCGGACGAGCACCCGCGCATTGATCGCAATCATCGGCGGCATCGTCACGCGCAGGACCCACGGCGGCAGGAGCTGACGCCCGTGCGGCAGCACCGGCGGGCTGGGAATGACGATCAGGTTCCCCTGCACCTGGCGTATCGCCGGCCCGGAGAGATTCGCCGAGTTGCGCCGCATCTCGGCGAGGACGCCGTACTCGGGATCGCGGCCCGGCTCGAAATAGAGCACGCGGTTGTGCGCCGCGAGGCGCGACATGATGGCCTGCGTCTCTTTCCAGAGCGCGTCCCAGCGCCGCGGCGCCATACAGACGATGGTCTGATCGCGCATCACGACCTCACCCGAGTCGAAGCGGAGAGGAGGCGCACGACGTCGCGGAGGACGAGAGTTTCCGGTCGCCGGACTCCGCCAGGCAGGCACACCCAGGCGACGTAACACGGAGAGCGGGAACGCGTCGACGCTCGCGGGTGCAGCCCTCGCCTTGCTAAGGAGGGGGCGAGGGGGCCCCAACCCCTTCTGCTGACGCATGCTTCCCATCGTCGCCTACATCGTGGCGTGCTTCCTGTGCGGCCTGTACTTCAGGGCGCCCCGCTCTCGTCGTCGTCCCTGGATCCTGTTGGCCACCTGCGCGCTGCTGTGCGCGTCCTACCTCGCGGCCGGCGAGACGTTTCTGCCAGGGCTCTCGCTCTTCTCCGTCTCGAGCGGCGGGGAGCACCTGTCGGAGGGAGGCAGCCCCGCGCTCCGGAAGGAGCCGATTCCCGGCTTGATGGAGGTGCTGCCGCGCGCCGAGTCCGCCGTCTCGAACGCCTTCGCGAAGTTCAGAAGTCTCGAGGGAAGCGCCGCGGCGGCACGCGTCGCCGTTGCCCTGTACCTCCTCGGAGCGGCGGCCATCCTCTTCGAGCCGCGCTACGGTCTCTACCTGATCCTCTTCGGCGCCCTGCTCGGGGATGCGATCCTGCTGCCGTGGTATCCATTCGTGAAGGGCTGCTCCAGTCCGGAGTCGCTGTTCTTCGTCGACGATCGGTTCATCGTCAGCCCGCTCGAGATCTACATCGTCCTCACGGCGCTCTCGTGGTCGGCGCGGCGCATCCGGCGGCGCGACCTGCACGTCGTCCGCGGACCACTCTTCTGGCCCGCGATGGCGTTCAGCGCCGCGCTCGTCTGCGGTCTCGCCTATGGCATCGGCACGGGCGGCGATCTGCGCATCGCCCTGTGGGAGGCGCGCGCGGTGTTCTATCTCGTTCCCCTCCTGCTGCTGACGAGCAATCTCGTCGACGAGCCGGCGCACGCCACCTGGCTGCTCTGGGCGGCGCTGGCGGCCGTATTCCTCAAGGGCGTCGTCGCCTCCCTCTACTATCTCCTCGTCCTGCGCGGCGACCTGAACGGCGTCGAGGGCATCGCCGAGCACGGCGCCGCGATCCATCTGAACGCGCTCTTCGTCGCCGCCCTGGCCGCATGGATCTTCACGACCTCGCGCTCGACGAGGATCGTCCTGCCGCTCCTGCTGGCGTTGATCGCGCTTGGCTACATCGCCATGCAGCGGCGCGCCGCCTTCGTCACCTTGGCGGTGGCATCGGTCCTCCTGCTGGCGTTCCTGTTCAAGCAACGGCGAGGGCTGTTCTGGAGAGTCGCGCCGGCCTTTCTCCTGCTGAGCGCGGGATACGTCGCCATCGGGTGGAACGGTCGGAACACCCTGGCGATCCCCGCGCGCGCGATCCAATCGGCGATCGTCGCCCGGCAGGCGAGCGGCGGGGATCAGAGCTCGAACGACCATCGCATGCTCGAGAACCGGAACATCGCCGCCACCATCCACGCGCATCCGCTGGCGGGAATCGGCTTTGGCCAGAAGTACTCGATGGCGGTGCCGATGACCGATCTCAGCCGCAGCTTCGAATGGTGGGAGTACATCACGCACAATTCCATCCTGTGGATCTGGATGAAGGCCGGGCTTGCCGGCTTCTTCGCGCTGCTCTGCCTGATGGGCCTCGCGGTGCTGAGCGGGGTTCGCAGTCTCGATCGGCTGCCGTGGGATGGTCTGGGCTTCGTGGTGCTGATGGCGACGCTCTACCTGGTCATGCACTTCATCTACGCCGGCGTCGACATGTCCTGGGATGCCGCGAGCATCGTCTTCGTCGGGGCGCTGATGGGCGTCATCGATCGCGCCGAATCGATCGCCGCGCGACGCGCCTGAATCCCGTATCAGGGCGCTTGCGCCGCACACACCGCTCCGCTAGCAGCGGGGACGGTCATGGCGCGCTATGCTGCCTACGTATTGGTGGTGCTGGCGCCGCTCACGGTCTTCGTGCCGCTCGGACCGCCACTCGTACCGGGCATCGTTCCGTTCTACGTGCAGGCAGTCGCGGAGCTCTCGGACGCGCCAGCGCTCCTGCTGATCCTGGTGTGCCTGTTGGCGCCGCGCGAGCGGCCCGCGTCGCTCGTCCTCCTGCGCGCGCCGTTCACCTGCGCGCTGCTGCTTCTGGCGGCGCTCGCCCTCGTCACCTCACCCTTCGCCCTCTCGCCGCCGCTCGCGGCCTACAGCGCCCTACGCTGGCTGCTGGCGGCCGGCGTCGCATGGGCGCTGGTGCGCGCCAGAGTCTCGGCGGCCGCCGTCGCAACGGCCTTGTCCATCGGACTCGTCGCGCAGGTCGCGGTTGCCACCGTGCAGATCCTGGCGCAGTCCCCGCTCGGCCTTCCGGGCGAGCTCGCCCTGCCCGTGTCAGGCTCCGGGGCCTCGGTCGTGACCACCGGCGCGGCGCGGTTTCTGCGCCCCTACGGGCTCACGTTTCATCCCAACGTGTTGGGGGGCTTCCTCTGCGTCGGGATCCTGTTGGCGCTGCCGCGGCTCGAGCGACTGACGCTGCGCGTCGTCTGGTGGATCCTCTGTCTGGGTCTGTTCCTCACCCTCTCCCGATCGGCGTGGTTGGCGGTCGCCCTCCTCCTACCGGTCGCGGCGACGTGGCTGTTCGTCCATCTCCCCGCGTGGCGCCGGTCATTCGTCGCCTCGCTCGCCGGTGCCGCGCTCGCCGCCGGCGCCGCTGCAACCGTCCTGGCGCCGGAGCTCGTCACTCGGCTGGCGCCGGTGATGGCCGCGCTCGGCGGCTCCGCGGTCCCCGAACCGGAGGAACAGGGGTCGCTCGACGAACGGGTTGAAATGGCCCGCATCGCCGCGACGGCGATCGCAGACAATCCCATCGCCGGCGTCGGAGCGGGCAACTTCCCCCTCGAGATGCGTCGCCAGCGCACCCGCATCGATCCGCAGTATGTGCACAACGTGCCGCTGCTGCTCGCCGCCGAGGTGGGACTCCTCGGCGGGATCGTCTGGAGCGTCGCCTGGTTGGCGGGCTTCGTGGCGCTGGTTGGCGGCTGGCGCCGGCTCTCGCCGACGGCCGTCAGCGCGCTGGCGGCGTGGTGCGCGATCGGGGTGATCGCGCTCTTCGATTGCTATCCGTGGTCACTGCCAGCGGGCCGTCTGCTGACGGCGCTCACGATCGGGCTCATCGACTGCGCGCGCCTGGACGGGCGCGAGGGATGAGGGGCGCGCTCACACGGCGTCGCGTCGGCGAGCGCGAAGGGACAGCCTCCCGATCGACAGTCCAGCGATGGCGAGCAGCAGGAGGATCGAGATCGCAATCGCCCCATTCCCGAGCGCCGGGGCGGGCGCCGGGGCGGCCGCGGCCTGAGCGGTGCAGACACCCAAGCTTCCCGCCAGGTTGCAGCGCTCGTTGGGCTGGTTGCAGGCGCGATCGCAACACACCCCCGTGACACAGAAGGTGGACGCGCACGCGGATCCCACCAGGCAGCTGCCGCCATTCGCGACCGGCGTGCTGGTCGGTGTCTGGGTCGGCGTCGTCGTCGGCGTCGAGGTGGGCGTCGGGGTGTCAACGTAGGAGACGGCGAAGGCGCTCCACGTGAACCGATCGTAGGACAGTCCAGTCAGCGGCAGCGCGATGGCGAAGTTCGCGAACACGATCGCACCGGCGATCAATGCTCCGATTCCGCTCCGCACCAACGCGCCGGTCATGTTCCCCTTACCGGTTCGAAATCCGCCAGCAGCCATCCTAGACCGGCCCTTACTGTACGGTCGCAACTTTGTCCATGATTCTCTCTATCGCGCGCCGGGCCACCGCGCCGGCCGCCGGCTCAGCGCTTCGCAGGGAGGAGAGTGGATGCACTGCCGGCGGCGGTGGAGGCGTCCTCCGCCGTGGCGAAACGCAAGCGGAAGCAGCCACAGGCGTCGACCTGGTCGGCAACCAGGGGGCTGGCGTCGCCCTTGAGAAACCCCGGCGCCGAGGTGTAGACGCTGCGGCCGGCGCGGAGCCAGTCGCCGGCGATGTTGGCACCGCGCCTGGCCACAAAGACGAGGTTCACGGTGTGCACATCGGGGCGACGCCCCTCGACGATCTGCAGGTACTCGAGGATCGGAACGTCGGCCCAGGTGCCGAGATAGACCGCCTGCGGCTCCAGCGCGGCGAGGATCTCCTCGCCGCGCTGCCGCGCCGATGTGTCCGCGCTGAGATCGACCTTGTCGAAGTTCAGCGCCAGCGTCCCGGCGGCGAGGAGGAACAGCAGGACCGACGGCGAGACCGAGACCGGCGATGCGCGGTCCAGCGCGCGGCAGAACACCGGCGCGCCGATCGCCACCCAGACCGTCCACACCAGGTACG
>JBOHWA010000031.1:0-5221 GCA_050735855.1 Binatia bacterium | reverse complement strand
AAGTAGGGCTCAGAAATCCGTTCAATCCGCGTAATCCGTTGTTGCCTTATTCCTTTTGGGGCAAACCCTTCTCAGAACACAAGACCCATTGCGATGACGACCCGGTATTCTGCTCAATTCACTTTCTTCTCTGCGTCCTCTGCGTTCCTCTGCGTCTCTGCGTTGAGTCTTCGTCCAGATCGAGCCTGACGTCCGATGCATACCGCTGCCACCACCATCGAAGCGCCGCGCGGGCGGCAGAAGGCGCCGAGTCTGATCGGCTGGCTGCTGGTCGCACCGCTCTTCCTCTGGGTGGCGGCGTTCGTCGTCGCGCCGACCCTCATCATGCTGGTCTACAGCTTCTGCGAGCGCGGTACGCTCGGCGGCGTGGTGTTCACCTTCACGCTGGCCAACTACGCGGCCGTGTTCGACCCGACGTATCTGCAGATCATCGCGCGCTCGATCTTCTACGCCGGCATCACCACCGCGGTCTGCCTGGCGATGGGCTATCCGGTCGCCTATTTCATCGGCCGGACGCACGAACGCTGGCGCAACCTGCTGCTGATGATGGTGATGATCCCCTTCTGGACCAGCTTCCTGATCCGCACCTACGCCTGGGTGACGATCCTGAAGAGCGAGGGCCTGCTCAACGGCATGTTGATGAGTTGGCAGGTGATCACCGGGCCGTTCGAGATGCTCTACACGCCCGGCGCCGTCGTCCTCGGCCTGATCTACACCTTCCTGCCGTTCATGATCCTGCCGATCTACACCAGCGTCGAGAAGCTCGACAACGCGCTGGTCGAGGCGGCGTTCGACCTCGGCGCCGGCCCGCTGCGCGCCTTCTCGAAGGTCATCGTGCCGATGACGGCGCCCGGCATCACCGCCGGCATCCTGCTGGTGTTCATCCCCGCCCTCGGTCTCTACGCCGTCAACGACATCCTCGGCGGCGGCAAGGTCGACATGATCGGCAACATCATCGAGAACCAGTTCAAAGGCACCGCCCGCAACTGGCCCTTCGGCGCGGCGCTCGGCATCACGTTGATGGTGGCCTTCGCCATGGCCTTCTGGTTCACCGGCCGCCAGCAGGCGACCAAGCGCTGAGCGGCGCCGCCGGGTGGCCCCCGGCGGCGCGCGGTGGCGTCAGTCCTTGCCCTTGAACTTGCTCCCGTCGTTGGCGATCTCGGCCGCGCTGTAGGCGGTTTCCCAACAGACGCCGGAGCTCTCCGTGTCACTATTGACCAGTTGCGCGCGCACCGGTTCCGCGAGCGCGGTCAGATCGACGTCGGGCAGGCCGGTCCCCTTGCCTTTGACCAGCGCCTTGCTCTTGCCCTGTGCGCCGCCCTTGAGCAGGGCCTTGCGCACGGCGGTCGCGACCGGATCGCTGTATTTGAACCCGCTCGCCGTGGCGATCCAGCTCGGGCCGGCCGCGATCTCGGCCCGGCCGACCAGGCTGGCGGCGGTGCCCGAGTACAGACACAGCGCGTAGTCGGTTCCGGCCGCAGGGTCGCCGAAGTCGGCCGCATCGGTCGCGTCGCCCTTGATGAACTTCCAGACCAGCGAGTCCTTCGTATCGTCGTCGTGGTCCTTGATCAGCAACAGCGACTTGCCGGACGCCCGGCAGCTGCGTGGCGTGGCGTCGTTGATGCAGCCGTCGTCCTCGTCGCACGAGTCCTCGGTGCACAGGTTGTCGTCGTCGCAATCCGGCGGTGCGCCGCCGGCGCACGCCGCACTGGCGTTGCAGGCGTCGTTCGTCGTGCAGGCGTTCCCGTCGCTGCACGGATCGCCGGTCTCCGCCGTACAGGTCGACGAGCAGCAATCGCCGCTCGTCGTGTTGCCGTCGTCGCACGCCTCGGGAAACGTCAGCTGGCCGTCGCCGCAGACCGCCAGCGGGCCGATGAACTCGCCGCGCGACATCGGCAGGGTGCCGACGGGAATCGTGTTGAGGACGCTGAGCGTCGTGGCGTCGACGACGCGCACGACGCCGGCGCCGCGGTCGGCGACGTACAGACGGCTGCCATCCGGGTGGAGGGCGATGCCCCAGACGTCGGTCCCGACCGGCTCCGAGCTGACCAGCGTATTCGTCGTCGTGTCGATGGCTTCGACCAATCCGCCGGTGGTCGTGACGTAGAGCGGCGAACCGCTCGGGTGGAGCTCGAGCACGTGCGGAACGCCGACGGTGACGACGTGGCTGAGCGGCAGGCTCGTGAACGTGGCGGTATCGAACTGGCTCACCCCCTGCAGCGGGACGCAGAAATTGCAGGTGGCGGCCATGAAGCCGCGCGACCCGTCGGGGTGGATGGCGATGCTCGAGTCGCCGCCGAGACTCGCCGAGGCCGTCACGGTGCGCGTCGTCGTATCGATCGCCATCGTGTTCTGGAACAGGGGCCCGACCGCGTAGGCCAGCGGCAGCGACGGGTGAAAGGCCACGGCCACCGGGTTGGCGGTCGAGGCATGGGAGATCAGCGGCGGCACCAGCGTGTTGGTTGCCGTGCTGATCACCTTCACCGAGGAGCCACCGGCGCCATACACGTGCGCGCCGTCGGGGCTGATGGCCAGATGTGCGAGGCCGCTCAGCACCCCGACCGAGGTGATCACCGTGTTGGTGGTCGCGTCGATGACATGGATCTTGCCGGCAAAGCCGCCGAAGTCGGTGACGTACACGCGCATCCCGTCGGCGGACACGGCCGCGGCTTCCGGCCCCGGGCCCGGAATCGGAATCGTCGTGACCACCAGGTCGGTGGCCGTGTCGATCACCGAGACGGTGTTGTCGCCACTGTTCGGCACATACGCGAACGGCGCCGCGTGCGCCGCGCCGGCTGCACACAGCAGCACCGCAAACACCCTGATCGCTCGACGCATAGTCCCCCCGTTTCGGCCGTGCCGCCCCCCGTCCCTGCCCGCGGGGTGCAGCACACTGGTGCCTGTCTCCACCTCTGGCCAGCCGCCTAGCGGGAAGTCAACCGATTTTCACATCGGGGCCGAGCGTCACGCCGCTACGCGGGCAATGATCACCTTGGGGCCGGGGTCGAGTAGCGCGGCGGGCGCGTCGTCCCACGCCGCCACGCGCGAGGTCACCAGTTCGGGCGTGAAGCGCCCCGCCGCGACGAAGGCCAGCAGGTCGGGCAGCACGGCACGGCTGTGCACGCGACCGGTGACGAAGGTGATCCCGGCGCCGAACATGGCGCGCAGGGGGATGGGCGTGCGCGCGGTGTAGTAGATGCCGACGCTGGTACACGTCCCGCCCGGCGCGGTGGCCAGCAGGGCGCGCTCGAGACCGGCCGGATCGGCGCTGGCATCGACCGTGATCGCATAGCGCTCGCGGCGCGCCTGGGTGTAGGGCGCCTCGATCGGGGTCGCCCCGAGCCGCGCCGCGGTGGCCAGGCGCACCGGGTCCTGGTCGAGGAAGTCGACCCGCTCGGCGCCGAGCGCGACGGCGAGGCCGGCGGCGTACAGGCCGACGCTCTGTGCCTTGCCGCCGACCACCAGCACCGGCGCGCCCGGCTGCGCCGCCAGATACGGCGCGACGGTGCGCCAGCCGTCGGCGACATTGTCGCCGACGCTCGCCAGCGCCACCGGATCGGCGCCGGGCGGCAGCGGCACCAGCATCGCGTCGGCGAACGGGACGCGCAGCAGGTCGGCCAGCGCGCCACCCCATTCCAGGCCCCCCAGCCGGCCGAAGCCGTACATGGCACGCGGCGGCGCCGTGCCGCAGCTGGCGCTGAGCCCGCGCCCACACGGCGTGCAGGCGCCGCAGGAGATCTGGAACGGCACCACGACCCGATCGCCCGGCCGCACGCTGCGCACGTCGGGACCGACCAACACGACCTCGCCGACGCTCTCGTGTCCGATCGGATAGGGACCCTTGAACGGCGCGTCGCGGAACAATCGGCGCTGCCCGACCGCGTCGGGCAGATGGTTGCGCAGCCAGTGCAGGGCGGCGCCGCGGAACGGCGCCACGCCCTGCAGCACCGCCAGATCGAGATCGCAACGCGCCACCGCCAGCGGCCGCACCAGGGCCTCGCCGGGGCCCTGTAGCGTCGGCTCCGCGACGTCGCGCCAGGCGAGACGGCCCGGTTCGAGAAAGGTCAGCGTGCGCACGGTTCGATCCCGATGACGCCGAGGCGAGGCGAGCGCCCTGCGCGTCGGCGTGAGGCAGTCGTCTGTTGCATACCGGTTGACTTGCCCCCGCTGCGCGCCGGATGGAATCCGCATGGGGCGCAAAACCGTGTTGCCGGCGCCGCCGGCCGAGGACCTGTTCGCGCTGCGCGCCGTGCACCACGTCGCGACCACGCGATCGTTCAGCGCCGCGGCCCGGGCGCTCGGCGTCGCGGTGTCGAGCGTCACGCGCGCCGTGCAGCGGGTCGAGGCGTCGCTCGGCGCCCGCCTCTTCCGCCGTTCGACGCACGGTCTGTCGCCGACCGAGGCCGGCCGCGCCTATGCGGCACACGTGGCGCACTGGCTCACCGCCGAGAACGCCGTGCGCGAGGAGATCGGCGCCGCGCGCGACGCGCGCAGCGGGACGCTGCGGGTGACCGTGCCGGTGTTCGTCGCCGAGCACGTCCTGCCGGCGGTGGCGCAGCGCTTCGCGGCGGCGTATCCGGGCGCGCACCTCGACGTGCACGCCAGCGACGATCTGCGCGACATGGTCAGCGACGCCTTCGACCTCGCCATCCGCCTCGGTCCGCTGCGCGACTCCACCCTGCGCGCGCGCCGCCTGGTCAGCTTCCGCCGCGTCGTCTGCGCGGCGCCGGCCTTCGTCCAGCGCCACGGCGCGCTGCGCGACCCAGCCCACCTCGCGGCGTTGCCCTGCCTGCTCTACGGCAGCGGTGTACAGCCGATCACCTGGCGCTTCCTCAACCGGCGCGGCACCGTGCGCGCGGTCGCCGTACAGGGTCCGCTGCGCAGCAACAACCTCGACCTGCTCGTCGGCCTCGCCGCGGCCGGCGCCGGCGTCGCCCGTCTGCCCGACTGGGCCGTGCGCGCCCCGCTGGCGGCCGGCCGCCTGGTCGCCGTGCTGCCCGGCTGGCGCGAAGCGCCGCCGGGCGACCAGCCATCGCTGTGGGCGGTGCACGCGGCGGATCCGGGCAAGGACACCCTTCGGCGCGCCTTCCTGGCGCTGCTGGCCGAGGCAACCTCAGTCCAGTAGCGCGAGCCTGCGCCACCGCGGGCTTGCGTCACTGCCCGCGAGATCCAGCCTGGTGGAGGGCGCCGGGCCCTCGGCGCCGTGCTGAACCAACCGCAG
>JBOHWA010000030.1:0-11053 GCA_050735855.1 Binatia bacterium | reverse complement strand
GGGGGATGGCGCTGAGCGTGGCGGCGCTCAGTCGAGGACGAACGATCCGATCAGGACGAACATCTCGTCGTCGGTGGTCAGGCCGAAGCCGACGCTGCAGGCGTCGCAGAAGCCGTCGCCGGCACCGGCGGTGGTGTCGCACTGCGCGTCCTGCGTGCAGCGCGCGCCGACGGCGCCCTCAGCGCAATGGGTCGGTTGGCAGGCGGCGCCGTTGGTCGGCACGCGCGAGTTGCGCTTCACCGTCTGCGGGTCGGTGAAGCCGTTGTCGTAGAGGGCGCAGTAGGTCAGCGTGCGCTCGGCGGCGATCGAGGACGGTCCCCCCATCGGGCGCATCGGGGTGAAGGTCCGCACCTGCGGATCGGCGTAGGTCAGGTTGGTGTACACCAGGCTCTCGGCCGGATCGCGCAGGGCCGGATTCAGCGCCGCGCTGACGGCGCCGATGAGCTCGTCGACGGTGATGACGGCGTTGACGTTGCCGTCGAAGCGGGGGCAGCTCGACGTGTCGGCGGCGGCGCCGTCCAGGGCCAGACTGACGCCGCGCAGCAGCTCGGCGATCGAGACGACGAGGTTGCCGTCGCAGTCGCCGACGCGCGGTGGATCGATCGACGTGCACGGCGTGCCGGCGCACAGATCGCTGACCGGGAAGCCCGGCTCCGGCCCGAACGGCGAGCACGGGTTGCCGGCGCGGGCGCCGCCCTGGCAGGCGAACTCGCCGGCGAAGACGCGGAAGCGCTTGCCGCGCTGATGCGTGTGCGAGGTCAGCTCGAGCAGCTGCGAGCCGATCGGCATGACCGAGTGATGGCACACCTCATCGGCGCCGAAGGCCGCCGCGCGCATCTTGGTGATCGCGCTGATGTCGACGAAGCCGTCGAGCGGCCGCAGTTGCTCGGCCGGCGGGGCGAAGATGAAGTTGATCCACATGTCGAGACCGGCGGGGACGTCGGTGATGTTGAAGGCGTGCGAGTTCCACACCAGGATGCCCTTCAACGGGGCTTCGGCGTAGAGGCCGCCGCTGCCGTCGACCGCCGAGCCCATGGTGTTGAACAGTGTCTCCTCGCCGGTGCCGATGCCGGCGTCGCCGGGACCGAAGCCGATGCAGGCGGGGGCCGCCCGCGGCGGGCTGGCGCAGACGCCATCGGCGCCACAGGCGCCGGGCGCGGTCGGGCTGCACGCCTGGCCATCGAGCGACCCGCCGCGGCAGGCGAAGGCGCCCCACACCGGCGAGGTGATCGGCGTGCTGCCCTCGTAGACGATCACCACGGCGTGGTGGCTGAGCGGATTCTGACGGGCGTCGACGCGCTTGTAGCGGAACGACGTGCCGTCGGGGCTGAGGAACTCCGCCGGCACCTGGTCGGTCAGGTCGTAGTAGCTGACGAAGCAGGTCTCGCGCTCGCTCTCCGCCGGCAGCACCTGATGCGGCGCGCGCAACTGCACGCCGAGGCCGCCCGCCGGCGGCGCCAGCGGCTCGACTTCGAGCGGCTTGGGTGGCGGCAGACAGGCGTCGAACGCCTCGCCACTGCCGGGGACGACGCCGACGCGCGGCGCCCCGTGCTCGATCCATTGCTGCACCAACTCGAGCTCGTCGAGCGTCAGCGGCGCCAACCCCCCGATCGGCATCGGGCGCAACGGCGCCTGCCAGAGGTCAGGAAGCGTGGCCGAGGCCAGGTTGAGCCACAACAGGCTGCGCCCCTTGAACCCCGGCACGACACGCGCCAGCCCCGGCCGCTGTTCGAGCGGCACGGTCGCCGCTGGGTGATCGACCAGATTGTCGTAGGCCACGCCGGGCGACAGATCGAGCTCGCCGGCGGGCAGCGGGCCGACATGGCAGGTCGCACTGGTGCAGCCGCGGCGCTCGAAGATCACCTTCTCGATCAATGCGAAGGTGCTGTCGAATTGCTCGGCGCATTCCTCCGCGGCAGGGGCTGCGGTCGCCAATGCCAGCAGCAGAGCGCTGGCGAGCCATCTCAGATCAGGCAAAGTCATGCTGTGGTCGCCTTTCGCTGGAGGGCGCTGAGCGCAACACCCGCAAGCGCAAACAGGTTGCCCAATTCGGGGTCGCCGGATGCCCAAAAACCCGGCATCGGGGCCTCCGGCGGGCGCCGTGCGGTTGGCGAACCGTCGCCGGCGAGGCGTGGCACAAGGCTTGCGCCTGGCTCTCCCCTGCGTTTCCAGCGGCGAATCCAGGGGTGCAGTAAATGATGGGCGTGAATCGCGACAGCGCGCGTACGGACGACATGCCGTACCATGAGTTCTATCTCGACGATTTCGCGCCGCGCGATCATTACCGCCCGCTGTGGGAGCACATCCGCAGCGTCGGCCAGAGCACCCTCGGCAACAAGGTGCACGAGGCCAACCTGGCGCTGCGTTCCGAGGGTGTGACCTTCACCGTCTACAACGACTCGTCCGAGGGCATCGAGCGCGTCTGGCCGTTCGATCTCATCCCGCGCATCATCCCCGCCAACGAGTGGGCGCCGATCGAAGCCGGACTGAAGCAGCGCGTGCGGGCGCTCAACCTGTTCCTCAAGGATCTCTACCACCAGCAGCGCATCCTCAAGGACGGCGTCGTGCCGCCGGAGATGATCTTCCAGGGCAAGCACTTCCTGCGCGAGATCATGGACATCGACCCACCGCAGGATATCTACACCCACATCAGCGGCATCGACCTGGTGCGCGACGGCCCCGGTCGCTACCTGGTGCTCGAGGACAATCTGCGCACGCCGTCCGGCGTCTCGTACATGATCGAGAACCGCGTCGTCGAGCGCCACATCCTGCCCGAGTTCTTCGCCCGCTACCGCGTGCGCCGCGTCGAGCACTACCCGGCGCTGCTGCTCGAGGCGCTGCGCCACCTGTCGCCGCGCGGCAAGGCGCACGCCGAGATCGCGCTGCTCACCCCCGGGATCTACAACTCGGCGTATTTCGAGCACACCTTCCTCGCCAAGGAGATGGGCATCGAGCTGGTCGAGGGGCGCGACCTGGTGGTGCAGAACGACATCGTCTACATGAAGACGACGCGCGGGCTGCGCCGCATCGACGTGGTCTATCGACGCGTCGACGACGCCTTCCTCGACCCGCTGACCTTCCGCCCCGATTCCGCCCTCGGCGTCGCCGGCATCATCAACGCCTGGCGCAAGGGCAACGTCGCGCTGGTCAACGCGCCGGGCAACGGCATCGCCGACGACAAGGCGATCTATCCCTTCGTCCCCGACATCATCCGCTACTACCTCGGCGAGCGGCCGATCCTGGAGAACGTGCCGACCTACCTGATGACGCGGCCGGACGAGCAGGCGCTGGTGCTCGACAACCTCGAGCGCATGGTGGTGAAGGAAGTCAGCGAGTCGGGCGGCTACGGCATGCTGATGGGGCCGGCGTCGACGCCCGCCCTGCGGGCCGAGTTCGCCACCCGCATCAAGGCCGACCCGCGCAACTACATCGCCCAGCCGGTGGTGCCGCTGTCGCGCCACGTCTGCTACCTCGATGGCGAGCTCGAATCGCGCCACATCGACCTGCGCCCGTTCGTCATCTACGGCGAGGACATCCAGGTCGTCCCCGGTGGCCTCACCCGCGTCGCCCTGACCAAGGGCTCCCTGGTGGTCAACTCGTCGCAGGGCGGTGGCTCCAAGGACACCTGGGTCCTGGCCGAGTGAGGCGGGAGATGGGCCGCCGTGCTTAGTCGCATCGCCGACTCCCTGTATTGGATGTCGCGCTATCTCGAGCGCGCCGGCAACACGGCGCGCCTGGTCGAGATCAACCTGCTGCATCTGCTCGAGGCCGAGGACGCGCTGCCCGAGGTGTCGCAGTGGCGGCCGCTGCTGTCGATCAGCGACAGCGAGGAGGCGTACAAGCAGCGCTACGACGGCGGCGAGATCACCGCCGGCCGCACCATCCAGTTCATGACCCGCGAGCGCGCCAACCCCAACTCGATCCGCTCCAGCCTGCGCCTGGCGCGCGAGAACGCGCGCGTCGTGCGCGACCGCATCTCCAACGAGATGTGGGAGGCGATCAACGAGATGTGGCTGCACGCCGATCGGGCGATGGAAGGCGCCTCGCCGTCGGGCCGCGCCCCGGGGTTGTACGCCGAGGTGCGCAACGGCGTCGCCCGCTTCCACGGCATCTCGGTCAGCACCATGATGCGCGGCGAGGCGTTCGGCTTCTACCTGCTCGGCACCTGCGCCGAGCGCGCCGACATGACGGCGCGGCTGCTCGACGTGAAGTACCACCTGCTGCTGCCGGATGTCTCGATGGTCGGCTCGGCGCTCGACTACTACCAGTGGGCGGCGCTGCTGAAGTCGCTGTCCGGCTTCGAAGCCTACCGGCGCCGCTACCAGGCCGGCCTGCGCCCGGTCGACATCGCCGAGTTCGTCATCTTCGAACGCGACTTCCCGCGCTCGCTGCGCTTCTGCGTCGAGCGCATGCGCCACGCGCTGCACGAGATCGGCGGCGACGGCAGCAGCGACGGCGACCGCGGCGTGGTGGCGGCGATGGCGGAATTGCACGCGCACCTCGAGCAGACCGCCGCCGACCAGGTGCTGGCCGCCGGGCTGCACGAGTACCTCGACGACTTCCTGGCCAAGATCGCCACCGTCCACGCCGGCATCACCCGCGCCTACTTCGAGCACTATCTCGGGGTGGAGCGGTGAAGTACCAGGTCGCGCACACCCTGCGCCTCACCTTCCCCGCGCCGGTCTGGGAGCACCACTGCGAGGTGCGCCTGGCGCCGTTCGCCAACGACCACCAACGCGTGCACGCGCTGGAGCTCAGCGTCGATCCGCCCGCCGAACCGGTGTCCTTCCTCGATTGCTTCGGCAACACGGCGCACACCTTCTGCGTCCTCACCCCGCACGCCGAGCTCACCATCCGCCTGCGCGCCCGCGTCGAGACCACGCTCGCCAACCCGTTCGACTACGCCGTGCTGCCGCCATCGCGCGAGCGCGACTGGGTCGACGAGAGCCTGCGCGCCCAGCCGCGCCTGCGGGACTTCCTGCTGTGGCGCAGCCCGGCGACGCCGGTGCCCAGCGCGCTGGCCGCCGTCGATCTCGACTGGCCGGTCCACGATCCGAACCGCCCGCTGCTCGACTCGGTGCAGACCGCGCTCGACTGGATGACCGATGCCCTGCCCTACGAGCGCGGCTTCGCCCCCACCGCACTGCCGCTCGCCGACGCGTTCGCCGCCGGCGCCGCCGGCTGCCAGGCGCTCAGCCACCTGCTCATCAGCCTGGTGCGCAGCTGGGGGTTCCCGGCGCGCTACGTGATGGGCTATGTCGATCCAGCCTATGCCGAGGACGAGGACGACCAACCGCTGCCGCAGCTCCCGCACGCCTGGACCGAGGTGCTGATCCCCGGCGCCGGCTGGCGCGGCTTCGATCCCACCACGCAACTCGTGGCCAACGACACCTACGTCGCCGTCGCCGTCGGCCGCGACGCCAACGACGCCCTGCCGATGAAAGCGAGCTTCAAGGGCGGCGAACCCGACGGCGGGGTGAAAACCGAAGACTCCCTCGACGTCCAGCCAACCCACGACCAGTGAGGGAAGAACGGATTCACCGCGGAGGCGCGGAGACACGGAGACGCCCGCGGTTGGCGGCGGGCTCGAGACTCGTTGCGAATCTTTCTAAATTGACCAACGCTGCGAAGCGAAACCCATCTGCCTTCCGATGACGAACGTCTCCGGCCCTCCGCGCCTCCGCGGTGAAATTCCTCCGCGCTGAGAACTCCCGTGGAAGTTCGACACGACTCCGTCGTCACCCTGCAGCTCCCCTACCGCGAGGAGCTGCACGTGCGGCGCACGACGTTCCGCGGCGGCGACGGGCCGCGCGTGGCGGTGATCGCCGGCATCCACGGCGACGAGCTCGAAGGGCTCTACGTCTGCCACCGCATCGCCGACTGGCTCGAGCGGCTCGCCGAGACGCGGCCGCACGCGCTGCGCGGGCAGGTCGATCTCATCCCGGCCCTCAACCCGCTCGGCATCGACACGCTCGAGCGCTTCGTGCCGGTGTTCGACGCCGACCTCAACCGCAACTTTCCCGGCGATGCCGAGGGCCTGCTGCCGCAGCGCATCGCCAGCGCCGCGATGCGCGCGCTGACCGGCGCGGCGCTGGTCATCGACATCCACGCCAGCAACGTCTTTCTGCGCGAGATCCCGCAGGTGCGGGTCAATCAGGATTTCGCCAGCACCCTGGTGCCGCTGGCGCAGGGCATGAACCTCGACCTCATCTGGCTGCACGGCGCCGTCACCGTCCTCGAGGCGACCATCGCGCACAGCCTGAACAGCACCGACACGCCGTGCCTGGTGGTCGAAATGGGCGTCGGCATGCGCATCACGCCCGCCTTCACCGACCAGCTGCTGATCGGCATCCTCAACGTCTGGCGCCAGCTCGGCGTGCTCGCCGCCGACCTCGAGCTGGCGGCGCCGACGCACGCCCCCCTGATCGCCGACGACTACAACGTGCACTACCTCAACGCCGAAACCTCCGGCCTCTTCGTCCCCGCCGTCGAACACTGGATGGGCGTGCGCCACGACCAACCCCTGGGCCACATCATCTCCCCCCATTCCGGCATCGCCCTCGCCGAGGTGCGCTCGCCGGTCGACGGCATCCTCTTCACCCTGCGCGAGTACCCCGCCGTGTACGAGGGGTCGCTGATGGCGCGGATCATGGCGACGCCATGAGAACATTCTGCGTTCCGCGGTGGGCACAACGAGCGACATGAGCACTGACCTCCTCCAGATGACCGCGCCGCTGCGCGAGGACTTCTCCATACCGTGCCACGACTTCGGCCCGCCGGGGGAGCGCCCCAAGCTGGCGATCGTGGCGGGACTGCACGGCAACGAGCTGAACGGCATCTTCGTGCTGTCGCGCCTGGCGGAGTTCGTGCGCCGCATCGCCGATGGCCAACAGCCGGGACAGGCGCTGACCGGGCGCATCATCATCGTGCCGGCGGTCAACGTGCTCGGCGTCAACACGCGCAGCCGGCGCTGGCCGTTCGACAAGACCGACATCAATCGCATGTTCCCCGGCTACGACGCCGGCGAGACCACGCAGCGCATCGCCCACGCCGTGCTGCAGGCGACGCAGGCGGCGCAGTACAAGATCGACGTGCACAGCTCGAACCTCGACTTCGAAGAGGTGCCGCAGGTGCGCCTCTACGAGCCGAGCGAGGACGAGCGTGCCAGCGCCATGCTGTTCGGCCTCCCGGCGGTGATCGAGCGCACCACCGACAACGTTTTCACCAGCACCCTCGGCTATGCCTGGCGCGCCGCCGGCGGCGAGAGCTTCGTCATCCAGGCGGGCCGCGCCGGCGATCTGCAGCTGCCACACTGCGAACGCCTGTTCCGCTCGCTCATGGCCTTCCTGCACCACACCGGCATCATCACCGGCATCGACCTGGCCGCCGAGGACCAGGACGCGCACTACTTCCACCTCGGCCAGACCTTCGCCCTGATCTCCGATCACGCCGGCCTGTTCGTCTCGCACGTGCCCGTCGGCACCTGGCTGCAACCGGGCAACCTGATCGGCGAAGTCTACGACGCCTTCCTCGGCGAGCGCCGCGCCGAGGTGCGCGCGCCCGTCGCCGGCCTGCTGAGCGGCATCCGCCGCCAACCGCTGCTCTACGAGGGCGACCTCATCGCCCGCCTGCAGACCCGCGGCCGCATCGAAGGCGCCGTGCCCCGCGTGCGCGGCCAGGAACAGTAGCCGCTACGCGTCGGTCGCTGCGCTCTACGCCGCGGATCCCGGGCACAGGCAGCAGCACGGCGGCGGCGGCGGCTCCGGCAGCGGCGTGATGATCAACCGCTGCCCGGGGCGCTGCACCTGACGCGGCTGCGGTGGATCGGCCTCGTCGTCGACCACCGGCTGCGGGTCCGAATCGTCGGCCACCGCGCTGCGCTCAGCGACCGGCCATCGCCGGACGCGCCCATGTCGATAGACGCGGGCGCTCCCAGGTGCGCAGCCAGGGCGTCAGCGCACTCACCAGCACGCCCAGCCCCGACGCGACCAACGCCACGTTGAAACCGACCAGCACCGGTGCAAGCTCCCTCGTCATGTCGATGAACATCATCGCTGCGTCCTCCGCTGCCGAGACGAGGTGAGCAATCGACGTGCCCTCCGAATCCTACCGCCGGGCGGTGTTTTGACCCCTCACCATCAGACCGTACTGCCAAGCACGGACTGCAGCGCGCAGTCGGGACCATGCACAGCGTGGTTTGCGATGCCAATGAGCGTTGGCAGCCTTGGGCGTGCGGGCTGGGTCGATCGGGTCGACGGTCTTCGCTACGCTGCGGCCTCATGCGTCGCGCTGCGCTCATCGCCGCCTTTGTCGCCGTGCTGTCGGCGGTGCTCATCGGCGGCCATCTCTATCTGGCCGAGCAGCTCGTCTGGGCCCCGGCGCTGCCGGCGCCGTGGCGGCAGCTCGCGCTGGCGCTGGTCGTCAGCGGCGGCGTGCTGCTCGTCCTCCAGCCGATCAGCGAGCGCTGGTTGGCGCCGCCGGTGGGGCGCTGGATCGCCTGGCCGGCGTCGCTGTGGATGGGGCTGGCGTTCTTCCTGCTGGTGCTGGCCCTGGGCGGCGCCGGACTGCGCGTGCTGATGGGCGCCGCCGTCGCCGGTGCGGACGGGCCGAGCATCGGCGCGGCGCGCCTCTGGGCGGCGGTCGTGTTGGGGCTCGGCTTGATCGCCAGCGTCAAGGGCGCGCGCATGGTCAGTGCCGGACCGCGTCTGGAGCGCATCGAGATCCGCTTGCGCAACTGGCCGCAGGCGCTGGACGGATTTCGTATCGTGCAGATCAGCGACCTGCACATCGGGCCGATCCTCGACCGCCGCTTCGCCGCCACGGTGGTCGAGCGCTGCAACGCGCTGCGACCCGATCTGGTGGCGCTGACCGGCGACCTGGTCGACGGCGACGTCCGGCGCGTCGGCGACGAGGTCGCACCGTTCGCCGCGCTGCGCGCGCGCCACGGCGCCTACTTCGTCACCGGTAACCACGACTTCTATTCCGGCGCCGACGCGTGGGCGGCGCGCGTCGAGCAGCTCGGCTTCACCGTGCTGCGCAATCGGCGCGTCGCCATCGAGCAGGATGGCGCCGTCTTCGACCTCGCCGGCGTCGAGGACCACCACGCCCACATGGTCAGCCGCACCCATCGCGAAGACCTCGAGCTGGCGCTGGCGGGCCGCGACGCGCAACGCCCGGTGGTGATGCTGGCGCACGACCCGCTCAGCTTCACGCGCGCTGCCAAGCTGGGCGTCGATCTGCAGCTCTCCGGCCACACGCACGGCGGCCAGATCTGGCCGTTCCGCTACCTGGTCCGCCTGAGCACCCCCTACGTCGCCGGCCACTACCGACGCGGCACTGCCCAGCTCTACGTCAGCCGCGGCACCGGCTTCTGGGGCCCCGCCATGCGCCTCGGCGCCCCAGCCGAGATCACCGAGATCACCATCCGCCCGCTCACATAGCCGCGAGGAACGGATTTTTCCCACAGAGGCACAGGGAGCTCAGAGTTCAAGCGGAAGCGCACCAAGCCTCCGTACCCCGACTGGCCAATAGGCCTCGGAAGTTCCGTTTTCGAGGTCGGTGTTCTCTGCGTCTCTGCGCCTCTGTGGTAACAGTCCTTTCCTCACCCACCGAAACGCGTCGCAACCACCGCTGGACGGGCGCGCAGGGTATCGATCCAGGTGCGCACGGCCGGGCGGTCGGCGAGCAGGTCGCCGAGCTGGGCCGCTTCGAGCTCGCAGACGAACGGCGCGTAGGCGATGTCCGCGAGTGAGAATTCGTCGAGCAGAGAGTCGCGGCCGCCGAGCAGCGGCTCGAGCACGCCGAGATGCGCGGCCATCTCCTCGCGCGCCCGCGTCTGGTCGGCGCGGTCCCAGCTCGGCTCCGGCGTGAACAGCCGCGTCAGCCAACGTTTCAGCGGACCGGCAAAGTAGTCGCCCGAGGCGTGCATCAGCTGGCGCGCGCGGGCGCGCGGCGCGGCGCCGGCCGGCAACAGCGGACGCGCCGGATAGCGCTCCTCGAGGTATTCGAGGATGGCGAGCGATTCGTAGATCACCATGCCGTCGTCCTCGAGCACCGGCACCTGGCCGAACGGGTTCAGGCGGCGGAACTCGGGCGTTCGCGTCGCGCCGCCCGGCAGATCGACCTCGACCTCGGCGCACGCGAGGCCCTTCTCGCGCAGCGCGATGCGCACCCGGCGCGGGAAGACGGAAAAGGGATGCCAATAGAGTCGCATGGCGCGGGACGCTACGCCCGCGGGCCGCGAATCGTCAACGGTGAGGTCCGCGGATTGCCAGATCGCCGGCGCCGTGTCCGCTATGCAGCTCGTATCTCGCGACGGACACGGAGACCGCGATGACCCCTGCCGACCAGATCGAACGCGCCACCACGTTTCGCGCTCTGCACCGACGCGGTACGCCACTGGTGCTGCCCAACGCCTGGGATGGCGTCTCGGCGCGCCTCTTCGCCGTCGCCGGGTTTCCCGCCCTCGGCACCACCAGCGCCGGGCTGGCGTGGTCGCTCGGCTACGCCGACGGCGAGCACGTGCCGCTCGACCTGCTGGTCGACACGGTGGCGCGCCTGGCGGCGCTCGTCGACGTGCCGCTGACGGTGGACATCGAGCGCGGCTACGGAGCCACCCCCGAGGCGGTGGTGGGGCTGGTGCGCCGGCTGCTCGCGGTCGGCGCGGTGGGCATCAACATCGAGGACGGCAGCGCGCCGCCGGAGGTGCTGGCCCGCACGATCGCAGCGCTGCGCACCCTCGACACCGAGACCGGCGTCGCGCTGTTCGTCAACGCGCGCACCGACGTCTATTTCCGCAGCCCGCTGAGCGGCGCCGCGCGCCTTGCCGAGGCGGTGCGCCGCCTGCGCCTGTTCGCCGACGCCGGCGCCGACGGCGTCTTCGCGCCCGGCCTCGCCGACCTCGACGAGATCGCCCAGCTCGCCGGCGCGGTGCCCCTGCCGCTCAACATCTACGCCGGCGACGGCGTCCCCGCCGTCGCCGCGCTGGCCGCCGCCGGCGTGGCGCGCCTCAGCGTCGGCTGCGGGCCGATGCAGGCCACGCTCGCCCTCACGC
>JBOHWA010000029.1:0-3515 GCA_050735855.1 Binatia bacterium | reverse complement strand
GGCGATCTCCCACTCCCCCTGCATGAGATGCGCGCGGCCGAGGGTCGTCAGCGCGAACTGCCGGAGGCCGTCGGCGCCGGCCTCGACGCTCCGCATCGACTCGCGCCCGTAGGCGAGCGCTCCCGGGGCGTCGCCCAGCATCTCGCAGGCGATCAACCCGGACCCGCTCGCGACCCCGGCGATCTCGTGATCGCACCGCTCGCGCGCGACCTCGACCGCGCGCTCGACGAGGCGGAGGGCACCGGTCGGGCGCCCTTGGTATACGAGGCAGAGGGCGTGGCCGGACAGTAGAAGCCCGTGGATGTTGAAGCCGGTGATACCCGAACCGTAGTCGGGGTCGCCGGCGCAGACGGCTTCGCAGCGCTCGAAGCCGGCAATGGCATCGGCAAGGCGCCCGACGTTCAACATCGTCATCGCCATCGACATGTGGGTCATGAAGTCGAGAAACGGGTCCCCGGTCTCCTCGGCGCGCCGACATGACTCGGCCGCCAGCGCCTCGTCGGGACGGCCGGTCAGGTTCTTGCGAGCGACCATCCGGTTCAGCAGTTGGATGCGCGCCGTCGGCACGGGCAGATGCTCCGCCAGGGCCATGCCCTCGGCGAACAGGGCGTCGGCTTCCTCGTCGCTCATGCCGCAGAAGAGCCCGTGCAGCAGCATCGCGTCGCGTGCCATGACGCCGAGCGCGAGCACCGCCGGTGCGCTCGCGGATCAGGGTCCGTAACCCGCCCACCGACTCGCCGCTGCCGAGCAGGTCGCAGAGCAGCTCGTCGATGGCGTCGGCGCCGAGCGGCAGCAGCGGCAACTGCTGGTAGTACGACCGCTGCATCCACCCGGCGTGATACTCGGGGCGGAAGTTGAGCAGCAGCAGCGTCCGCGTTCCCGCCACAGCGTCGACCAGCGTCTCGACGAAGAGCTCGCTGGCGGCGTCGAGCCAGTGCAGGTCCTCCATCAGGACCACCGCCGGCTCGCGGCGGCTGCGCGCCTGGATGGCGCGGCGCACGACGGCGAACAGTTGGCGTTGGCGCGCTTCCGGGTCCATGCGCGGCAGCGGGTGCTCGGGATCGGCGACGCCGAGGAAGTCGAAGACCAGCGGCAGGCTGGCGCGCAGATCCTCGTCGAGCAGGAGGAGTCGCCCGGCGATCTTCTCGCGCGCCGTCTGCGGCCGATCCTGCTCGGTCATGCCGTGGATGTTGCGCATCAGCTCGAGCACGGGAAGGAAGGGGATGGTCTTGCCGTGCGGCACGCAGTGCGCCTCCTGCACAGGGATCCCCTGCACGCGGCAGCGCTGCAAGAACTCGAAGCAGAGCCGACTCTTGCCGACGCCCGGCTCGGCCACCAGACCGACGACCTGCCCGTGGCCCTCGACGGCACGGGCGAGCGCGGCCTCGAGCGCCGCGACCTCGCTGACGCGGCCGACGAAGCGCGAGAAGCCGCGCCGGCGCGACACGTCGAGGCGGGTGCGCAGCGCCCCCACGTCCTCGAGCTCGTAGACGCGGACGAGCTCGCTGACGCCCTTCACCGTCGTCGGTCCGAGATCGCGCACCTGAAAGTAGCCGTCGACCAGTCGCGCCGTGTGCTCGCTCAGGTAGACGCGGTCGGCGGCGGCGATCTGCTCCATCCGCGCGGCCAGACCGACGGTGTGGCCCTGCGCCGTGTAGTCCATCCGCAGGTCGTCGCCGATCGCGCCGACGACCACCTCGCCGGAATTGAGGCCGATGCGCAGCGAGAGGTTGAGCCCGTCGGCGAGCCGCAGCTCGTCGGCGTAGTGTCCGAGCCGTTCGCGGAGATGGAGCGCCGCCCAGCAGGCGCGTTGGGCGTGGTCCTCGTGCGCGATGGGTGCGCCGAAGAGCGCCATGATGCCGTCCCCGGTATACTGCGTGACGGTCCCCTCGAAGCGATGCACACCGTCGGCGAGGAGGCGCGCGGTATGCTCCATAACCCGATGGAACACCTCGGGGTCGGTCTCCTCGGCGAGGGCCATCGAGCCCTTCACGTCGGCAAAAAGCACGGTGACGTGCTTGCGCTCCCCCGCGATCGTCGCGCGGGCGGCGCGGATCTTGTCGGCGAGATGCGCCGGCGGGGCCGGCCGCGCCACTGGCGGTCGCGCGGCGGCGGGCGCGCCGCACTCGCCGCAGAATTTCATGTTCGCCGCGAGCTCGGCCTCGCACTGGCCGCACCGCCGGACGATGGGCGTTCCGCACTCATGACAGAACTTCGTGGCCGTGGGGTTTTCGTGCGCACAGGCCGGGCACGCGGTGCTGGCGACGGTATTCACCGGAGACCCTCTATGTGACGACCGTGCGAACGGTCAACGTCACGTTCGGCGCGGCCGGTGGCGGCGAGCGCTCGGCCGGTGCGCCCGCTCCACGTCTGAGCGGTCATTCGGTTTTGCCAATCAAGGTTGCTTGGGGTATGCGGCGGAACCACTTCGTGAGTCAGCCGCTTCCCTTGCCCCCCTTGATGCTCAACCCACAAGTGCCGCACGGTGACGCCCGATGAAGACCATCCTGACCTTCGTCGGCGGTGGTGATCGTGATGCGGTCATCCTACAGACCGCGCTGGCGGCCGCCCTGCCGCTGTCGGCGCGTCTGGATTGCCTTCACGCGCACGTGCCCGCCGCGCTGGCTGCGCGCTACGGCCACGCCGAGTTCGCCAGCGGTGCGGCGCTGCGGCATGCGCTCGATCGACTGGACACCGATGCCGATGCCTTCTCGGGGCTGGCGGCGGAGAACGTGCGGGCGTTCTGCGCCAACGCGGGGATCGAGATGTGCGACGCGCCGATCGGCGCTCAAGGCGTGACGGCGGGTTTTCGCGAGGACGAAAACAACGCGCTCGAGCGCCTGACCTTCCATGCCGGCCAGTGTGACCTCCTCGTCATGGGACGCGCGCAGCAGCATCAGGGCTTGGCTCCGGACACACTGGAGCACCTGGTGCGCAGCTGCGGGCGCCCAGTCCTCGCAGCGTCGACCACGGCGCCACGCACCCTCACCGACACCATCATGGTGTACTGGAAGGACTCGCGGAGTACGCTCGCCGCCGTCACGGCCGCCACGCCGCTGTTGGCCAAGGCCCGACGGGTCGTGTTCGTGAGCGTCGCGAAGCGCGACGACGGCCTCACCGACGCGCTGGGTACCATCGCACGACAGGTCGCCGGGAGCGCAGCCGAGGTGCGGGTCATCCCGGCGAGCCGCCACGGCACCCCGTCCGCACTCTCGGCCGCCGCCGAGGAGTGTGCAGCCGATCTCGTGGTGATGGGCGCCTATGGCCGCTCCCGAACGCGCGAGGTCTTCTTCGGGAGCTGCACCGACGCGCTTCTCGAGTGCACCGACAGGCCCATCCTGCTCATGCACTAGACGAGCCTGACGGCGCGGCCGGAACGTTCAGGGGCTGGCCGGCGCGGCGCGGCGCGCGGCCAGCGCGGCCTGCACGCGTTCGACGTCGGCGGCGTCGAAGTTGATGCGGCGGAAGACCAGCAGGCCGGACAGGGTGACGACGCTCTGCAGCGGGCCGACCAG
>JBOHWA010000028.1:0-7535 GCA_050735855.1 Binatia bacterium | reverse complement strand
CCATCGAGCGGCAGACGGATGGGGCGTTGGCGGTCGCCGGTCTGCCGCCGCTGCCCGGCGTCGCCCAGCCGGCGCCCGGCGCGCCGGCGGTGAGCCTGCCGGCGGTGAGCCTGCTGGCGGTGAGCCTGCCGGCGGCGCTGCCGGCGCTGGTGGTCAGCGACGCGACCGTCACCTTCATCGATCGGGCCGTGCACGGCGCGCCGCGCACGCTGGCGCTGACCAAGGTGGCGGCGCGCGTCGGCCCCGCGGCGGGCGCCGCCCTGCCCTTCACCGTCGCCGCCGATCTCGATCCGGCGGGACGCGTGCAGGCGGAGGGCGGCCTGCAACGCGGCGCCGACAACGCGTTGAGCGGCATCGACGCGCAGGTGAAGGCCGACGGCGTCGACGCACACACCGTGCTCGGCTATCTGGCGGCCCTGACCCCGGGTGGCGCCGTAGCCGTCGCCGAGGGCGGCCTGGTACTGGCGGCGACGATTGCCGGCAGCCTGCCCGACGGCCTGTCGGGCCACGTCGCGCTGACGCTGCCGTCGGGCAGCGTCGACTGGGACGGGGTGCGCGTGACCGCCCCGATCGCCGTGCAGACGGCCTTCGCCGGCGCCCCGGGCAACCCGTCGCTGAGCGACGGCAAGGTGCAGGCGGCGCAGCTCGGTGGGCCGCGTTTCACCGCGACACAGCTCGATGCCGCCTTCGCCTTCGCCGGCAACACCCTGCAGCTGACCGCCGCGCGGGCCAGCGCCTACGGCGGCGCGTGGACGCAGCACGGCACGGTCGAGCTCGCCAACCCGCCGCGCTTCACCATCGCCCTGCAGGCCGACGGCGTCGACTGCAACGCCCTGCTGACCGCTGTCACCGGCCAGGTGCCGCAGTTCGGCTGCGAGCGCTTCAGCGCCGCGGCGCAGGTGCACGGTCCGTGGACCGGCGCCGCACGCGCCGTGCAGGACGCCAGCGGCAGCGGCCAACTGGAGATGCGCGGCGGGACGATCCCGTCGTCGTCGATCATCGCCGCGCTCTGGCAGGCGCTGGTGCCGCTGGTCGACGTCCACGCCAAGCCGCACGACTTCGGCGCGCCGACGCGCATCGAGCGGGTGAGCGAGTCGTTCACCTTGCACGGCGGGCGCATGGACACCACCGACCTGTCGGTGATCACCGACGACTACCACGTCACCGGCCGCGGCAGCGTCAGCCTCGACGGCGCCCTCGCCCTCGACACCGAGGTGGCGATGACCCCGAACGGCATCACCAAGCTGCTGATCATGGCCGACCTGCCGGTGCCGGCCGGCGGGACCAGCCTGCCGCCGATTCCGACCCGCATCACCGGCACCCTCGCCGACCCGACCATCATCCCCGAGGCCTCGCAACTGCCCGTGGCGGCCGTGCGCGTGCTCTTCCAGGGCGCCCGCGGCGCCGGCGAAGTGCTCAAGGACGCCGCCGGCAGCGGCGTCAAGGCCCTGCGCGAGGGCTTCGACCGGATGTGGTAGCCGTTCCAGGTCCCGACCGATCGAGGCAGCCTCGCCGTGAGTCACGCAGCCGGCCAGTGGCAGCCTGGTGGAGGGCGCCGGGCCCTCGGCGCCGGGCTCGCCACGCGCACCGCGGTTGGGATCAGCACGGCGCCGAGGGACCGGCAGGCTGCTGGCTGGCAGTGCGGCAAGCCCGCGGTGGCACAGGACGGTGCCGAGCAGGCGGTACCGAGGGTGTGCGCCGGATTCACACTGACCCACTGCGCGTCACCCGCCCCTCTTGCGCCCACGCTGGCTTCGGGCCATGCAGAGGAGATGGCCGAATCGGCGGACGCGATCCGCAGCGAAGTCGCACGCCGGCGTACCTTCGCGATCATCTCGCACCCCGACGCCGGCAAGACGACGCTGACCGAGAAGCTGTTGCTGTACGGCGGCGCGGTGCGTCTGGCCGGATCGGTCAAGCAGCGCCGCGCCGAACGCTACGCCACCAGCGACTGGATGGCGCTCGAACGCGAGCGCGGCATCTCGATCGCCACCAGCGTCATGCAGTTCCCCTACCGCGGCTTCCAGCTCAACCTGCTCGATACGCCGGGCCACAACGATTTCAGCGAGGACACCTACCGCACCCTCGCCGCCGCCGACTGCGCGGTGATGTTGATCGACAGCGCCAAGGGCGTCGAGCCGCAGACCCTCAAGCTGTTCCAGGTCTGCCGCCAGCGCCAGCTGCCGATCGTCACCTTCATCAACAAGATGGACCGCCACGGCCGCGAGCCGCTCGACCTCCTCGACGAGATCGAGCGCGTGCTCGGCATGCCGTGCACGCCGCTCAACTGGCCGATCGGCGCCGGCCCCGAGTTCCAGGGCGTCTACGACCGCGAATCCCACAGCCTGCTGCGCTTCGAGCGGGCCGAGTCCGCCGGCCGCAAGGCGGTGATGGAAGTGAGCGCCATCGACGATCCCGCCCTGCGCCAGGCGATCGGCGGTCCGGCCCACCAGCAGCTGCTCGACGAGATCGCCCTGCTGCTCGGGGCCGGCACCGAGTTCGACAGCGCCCCGTTCCTGGCCGGCAACCTGTCGCCGGTGTTCTTCGGCAGCGCGCTGACCAACTTCGGCATCGAGCCCTTCCTCGACCGCTTCATCCACCTGGCGCCGCCGCCGCTGCCGCGCGCCACCGTCGGCGAGACGATGGTCGCCCCCGACGCGCCGTTCTTCTCCGGCTTCGTCTTCAAGATCCAGGCGAACATGGATCCGCAGCACCGCGATCGCATCGCCTTCATGCGCGTCTGCTCGGGGCGCTTCGCGCGCGGCATGGACGTCCTGCACGTGCGCACCGGCAAGCCGCTCAGCCTCAACAAGTCGCTGCAGCTGCGCGCCCAGGAGCGCACCATCATCGAGGAGGCCTACGCCGGCGACATCGTCGGCCTGTGGGATCCCGGCGTGCTGCGCATCGGCGACACCGTCTCCGAGCAGCCCGGCATCGAGTTCGCCGGCATCCCGCGCTTCTCGCCCGAGCACTTCGTGCGCGTCGTGCTCAAGGAGCCGTTCAAGCGCAAGCAGCTCAAGAAGGGCCTCGACCAGCTCTCCGAGGAGGGCGTCGTGCAGGTCTTCTTCGACCGCCATCGCCTCGAGCGCGAGCCGATCCTCGGCGCCGTCGGGCAACTGCAGTTCGAAGTGCTGCAGTACCGCCTGCAGGCCGAGTACAACGTCGAGGTGCGCTTCGACCGGCTCAAGTACCAGCACGCGCGCTGGGTCGGGAACCCGGCGTTCGACCCCGACGAGTTCGAGCGCAAGAGCGGTGCCACCTGCCTGATCGACGTCGAGCAACGCCCGCTGGTGCTGTTCGAAAACGACTATCGCCTGCAGCGCGCGCTGGAGAACTACCCCGACCTCGATTTCATCGCCGCCGTCCAACCGGGGCGCAGCGGCCGCAAAGCGGCGTGAGAAGCCAGAATTCACCGCGGAGACGCGGAGGCGCGGAGAGATTCAGGCCTGCGTGTCGCGACCGGCTCGAACGCTGTCCTCCCACAAAGTGAATCCGGGAGTGCGAGCGGCTCACGCTTCTCAAGCAGCCCATCTCCGCGACTCCGCGTCTCCGCGGTGAAACTCCTTCCGCTTTCACGGCTGGCGCGGGCGCACCAGGGCGTTGACCTCGCGCATGTAGTCGAGCAGCACCTGGGCTTCCGAGGCGGAGTTGGTGGCGGCGCGGTCGCCGCTGCCGGCGAGGATGACCTCGGTGTAGGTGGCGTCCGACTTGTCGTAGATGTAGGCCACCTCGACGGTGCCGGCGCCGTCGCCCTGCCCGGCCATCTTGACGACCTTGCCGCGCGAGGCGGGCTGGATCATCTGCGCCATGTCGAGCAGCAGGGGGCGGTCGACGGTGCCGATCTGCACCGCGTTCTTGTGCTTGCTCAACATGTCCTTGGCGGTGAACACGCCCTTCTTGAGTTTCTCGGGGTACCAGGGCGCGCCGGTGCGATCGTAGGACCAGACCAGGCCGTCGCCGTCGATGTAGGTCCCGCGCAGGGAGTAGTCCCAGCGCAGGTCGATCTCGTAGGTTTCGAGCAGGACCGTGCCGGCGATGTCGTGACTCGACAGCGGCTCGTCCTGCGTCGAACTGCAGCCCGCCGTCCACACCACCAGCAGCGCGATCACCATCCACCACATACGCTCACCTCCACACCAGCGCCGCAGCTAGCGCGCGGCGCGCGCGCCTGTCAACGCGGCGCGGCGCCCGCGCTCACTGGCAGGTCGGCGGCGGCATGGTGTGGAAGGTCACCTCGGTGCCGTTGGCGAGGTTCGAGCCGCGCGCGATGCCGAGCGTGCCGACGTGCCCCGGTGCGGTGTGCGGGCTGGAGCCGAGGGCGTCGGCCGTCAGGGTGAACGGCTCGCGCGCGGCGCGCGTCTGCGCGTCGGCGCCGAGCAGCTCGTAGACGGCGACCACCGAGTTGTCGGCGGCGCGGCTGGCGTACTGGGCGACCCAGTCGGCGCCCATCGGGTGCACCTGGGTGGTCCAGCGGTGGTTGGTCTTGCTCTGCACGACGTCGATGATGCGCTCGCCGATCAACGTCGACACCGTCTTGGTGCGATTGAAGGTGGCGAAGCGGATCTGCCACGGCTGCTGGTGTGAGCGGGCGGAGTTCTCCGTCCACACGGCGGCGAAGTGATCGCCGTTCCAGCCCAGGTCGGGGAACTCGTCCCAGAGATACTCCTTGGCCGGCACGACCTTGGCGTGGGTGCCGATGCCGCCGACCAGCGGCCAGTACTTGGTCAGCACGCCGCCGGTGGCGATCTTGATGTCCTTGACGCTGATGACGGCGAAGCCGGCGCCGTCGAAAGCGGCGCGCGGATAGAACTGGTGCGTCAGATCGAAGTCGACCAGGTTGATCACCGAGCTGGTCGGTGTGCCGTCGAGGCCAAGCCGGAACGCATAGGCGCAGGAGTGGCCGGCGCACTCACCCTCGACGACGCCGATGAATCCGTCCGGATAGGCGTCGAAGTCGCCGTCCGCCTCCTGATCGTAGATCGCCGACGTGAAGAGCGGCGGGCCGACCGTCTTCTTGCCGGAGAGCGAGCCGTCGAGCGCCATGTTGTAGTACGACAGTGTCTCGCGGTCGGCGATCAGCAGACCGAACTTCCCCTGGTTCCAGGCCGCCAGATAGTAGCGGCCGCGGAAGTCGATGCGTGGGATGCCGAGGACCAGCAACGGGCCGTGGGTGACCTGGCCGCTGAAGTTGATGTGGGCGTAGTACAGGCGCGCGACGGTACTGGCGGCCGGGTCCTGGCGCAGCCAGAAGATGCCCCAGCCGGTGTCGGTCGGCACCGTCTTGGCCAGCCACAGGTTGCCGCCCGTCTGGGCGCTGATCAGCGTCGCCGGCGACAGGTTCCAGGCGAGGCCGTTCGGGCAGGTCGGCGTCGGCGTCGGGCTCGGCGTGCCGGTCAGCGACGGCGTCGCGGTGCGCGTGCCGGTGCGGGTGAACGTCACGGTCGCGCTGGGGACCGACGTCCACGTCGGCGTGGCGGTGCGGGTGGCGGTGATGGTCCGCGTCGCTGTGGCGGTGAAGGACGGAGTGCCCGTGTTGGTCGCGGTCGCCGTGCTGGCCGGCGGCAACGTCGCGGTTGCGGTGCGGGTCTCCGTCACCGTGCGGCTCGGCGTCAGCGTGTTGGTGCCGGTGCGCGTCGCCGTGCTGGTGCGGGTGGACGTACCGCTCGCCGTCGCCGTCGCGGTCGGCGGCGCGGTGCGGGTCGGCGTCGACGAGCTGGCGGGACTGGCGGTGGCCGTCGGCGCCGCGGTCGCGGTGTCGGTCGCGGCCGCGGTCGGTGTCTGGCTGGCGGTCGGCGCCGGCGGCGCGGTCGCGGTCGGCGGTGCGGTCGCCGGCGGCTCGGGCAGCGTCGCGGTCGGCGTCGGCGTATCCGCCGGCGTGCTGAGCGGCTGCCAGTTGCCGGTGCAGTCGCCGAACAGCACGGCGCGGAAGTCCTGCCCGGCGAGCGGCGGGGCCAGCGGTTCGTAGATGATCGCGCCGTGCGCGCAGGCCGGTGCCATCTGCGGGTCGATCAGGCGTTGATTGGGTGCAGAGAGCGGATCGGGCAGGAACACCCAGTCGGAACCGCAGGCATCGGCGACCGGGAAGGTGCTGCGCAGGCCGGCGACGAATTGGAGGATGCGCGCCGCGTCGAGCGAGCTCACGGTGCCGTCGCCGGTGACGTCGCAGGCGAGCAGCTGCTCACTGGTGAACTGGCGCAGGCCGACCACCGCCTGCAGCACGTGGCTGGCGTCGACGGTGCTCACGCCGCTGCCGATATCGCCGTTCTTGACCGGTTCGACCTGCCAGGTGCCGGGCCCCGGGTCGGCGAACAGGTAGGCCCCGCTGGGATCGGTGCTGGTGATGATCGGGCTGGTGCCCATCAGATTGACCGTCACCCCGGCGACGACGGCGTCATTGCTGTAGTAGCGTACCGCGCCCGCCAGCCCTGGATTGACCTCCTGTCCAGCGGCGGCGCCGACCAGCACTGCACACAGCGCACAGAGGGTCGCCAGCGGCAGGCGCGCCGCACGGCAGCGCGCCCACAGCGATGCAATCACCGCCCGGTCCTGCCGCGGTTGCCCGCCGAGATTGAACCTCACCGCCATGAACTCACGTTGCGACGGGAGATACCGAAGCAACCCCGGTGCCACCACCCCCACCGCGTCGCCGGCACCCATATCACAGGATGGAGATGAATCACGCGGCCGTTTTGTGACACCTTCCGGGCGTTCCTCCGGGGCGCGGGACGCGCGCAGATGCTGGGCTCCGCGGACGGAGTCCAGGCGGGCACGGAGGCCCGCACCGCCACGGCAAGCGCTAGCGGGGTTTGCGGCGGCCGTTGCGGTTGATGGCGGCGGCCAGATCGGCGCGGCTGGCGGCGTCGACGATGGCGGCGGCGGCGCGGACGCGCACCTCGGCGGCCGGATCGTCCAGGGCGCGGCGCAGCGCCTCGGTGGCGTGGCGGCTGGCGCCCTGCAGCTGGGCGAGCGAATCGTTGAAGTGGGCACGGGCGACGGCGCGGTAGGCGGCGATGAAGGTCGGCACCTTGAGCCACCGCTGCAGCGTGCGCTGGTTGACGCCGCAGGCGGCGCACGCCTCCGCCACCGTGGTGTGCTCGAACAGCGCCTGCACGGCGGCGCGCTGCTTGGCGGTCAGGATGCGGGTCTGCGGTGGCGCGTCGTCGTCGGCCAGCAACGGCTCGCGTTCCAGCTCCGCCTTCTTCAGCGCATCCCAGATCTTGCTCATCGCTCGGCCTGTGATGCTGCCTACCAGCTGGCACCCTGCCAGTAAACTGCGGGAAAACCCCCAGCTGCTCTCACGGCGTTCGCGCGGGCGCCACGCGGCGGCGTGCGCGCAACGATACACCCCGCCGCCCCACCCCCGGCGCCGAGGGCCCGGCGCCCCCCAGTTGCGCCGTCGGGCTGGAGGGCGGGGGGGGAATTGAAACAGGGCGCGCCGTCACGCCGGGCGCCGGGCACGCCGTCGACGGTACGGAACGGAGACAGGGCGCGCCGTCGGGCTGGAGGGCGCCGGTCCCTCGGCGCCGGGGGCGGGG
>JBOHWA010000027.1:0-1832 GCA_050735855.1 Binatia bacterium | reverse complement strand
CTCCAGGTCCGCAGCCTCCCGAACGGCTCGGGCACACGGCATCGCGCCGCACTCGCGGGCCGGCGCGCCCCCTGCACCAACGACGCGGACGTCGTTTCAGCCCGGGAAGAAGATCGCGTCCTGCTCGCTGCGGTAGGTTTCGATCTCCGCCCCGGCGGCGTCGTGTTTCCACATGCGGTAGTGCAGGCGCAGGTGGAGGCTGTCGCGCAGGCGGCGGGTGCGGGCGATGTCGATACGGGTGAGAAAGCGCTCGCCGACCAGCACCGGGGCCGAGTAGCGCGCGTCGGTGATGCGCACGCCGTGGCCGCGCCAGGACGCGTCGATGACGCCCAGGCGGCGCAGCAGGATGGTCGCGGCCTGGCCGGTGAGCCCGATGACCAGCTCGCCGGGCAGATGGTGCGGCCAGCGCGGCGTCACGCGCTGCACGGCGACGCCGGGGTCGTCGGCGCGCAGCGTCTTCTCGAACAGCGCGCTGTGCTCGCTCTCGCCGATCAGGGCATCGAAGGCCGCCGGCGAGTAGCAGAGCGCATCGAGCGCCGCGCGCGGCACGTGCACCTCGCGCAGCGGTGCGAGCGGCAGCGTGGGCATCAGCCGGCGAGCTGTTGGCGCAGCGCGACGCGGTCGAGATACGCCTGGCGCACCAGCGCGGTATCGCGCACGAAGAGCTCGAGCTCGTTCAGCAGCAGGGCCTGCGGCCCGTCGCAGAGGGCCTGCTCGGGGCGTGGGTGGAAGTCGACCAGCACCATGTTGGCGCCGGCGATGATGCCCTGGGCGGTGACGTGGTGGATGTCGAGCAGGCCGTCCGGCGCGGCGACCTTCTTGCCGACCGAGTGCGACGGGTCGATGCACACCGGCAGGCGGGTCAGGCGGCGCACCACCGGCACGTGCGCGAAATCGACGAAGTTGCGGTGCGGATCGCCGTAGTTGGTCTTCATGCCGCGCAGGCAGACGATGATGTTCGAGTTGCCGCCCGAGGCGATGTACTCGCAGGCGTTCAGCGACTCGTCGAGCGTGATGCCCATGCCGCGCTTGAACAGCACCGGGAATTCGTTCTGCTGGCCGACCAGCTTGAGCAGCTCGAAGTTCTGCGCGTTGCGTGTGCCGATCTGGATCATGACCCCGGTCGGGTGGCCGGCGGCGCGCAGCGCGTCGCCGATCTCCTCGAGCTGCGCCTCGTGGGTGATCTCCATGGCGATCACCTTCATGCCGTAGGTGCCGGCGAGCTCGAACAGAAACGGCAGACAGGTCTTGCCGTGGCCCTGGAAGTCGTACGGGCTGGTGCGCGGCTTGTAGGCGCCGGCGCGGGTGGTGTGGATGCCGGCGTCGCGCAGGGCGCGGAACATCAGCTCGACGTTCTGGCGCGAATCGACGGCGCACAGGCCGGGGAAGACGTGGAAAGTGTCCTGGCTGAAGCGCACGCCGTTGTAGTCGAAGCCGAAGGCCTCGGCCCCGTCGTGGCGGCCGATCGCGCGGTAGCGCTCGCGGATGCGGATGGTCTTTTCGACCGCGGGGAACTCCTCGAACGGCTCCTGCGGGATCTGCGCGGTCGAGCCGAGCAGGTAGATCTCGGTCAGCACGCGCGTCGCCCCCTGGATCGTGCGCACCTCGGCGTGCACGTCGGGGAAGCGCTCGGCCATCTGGATGACCTGCTGCACCTCGGGCGATTCGGGCAGAACGTCGGCCTTCATGACGATGATCATGGCCGGGGTTCTACCCGACCCTCCGGCCGGGGTCCACGACCTGGCGCGCCTGCACCTCATGGGCGGCGGCAACCTGCGCGTCGACCCGACCCGCTCGGTGTGGAGGGCGCCGGGCCCTCGGCGCCGGGGGTG